>CBIHQZ010000593.1:0-5027 GCA_966212315.1 uncultured Myxococcales bacterium | reverse complement strand
GAATCGCGCGTTCTGCTCGTTCATGGGGCAGACGCGCGAAGCGTTGCTCGGCAAATCGGATTACGACTTTTTTCCGGAACAAGAAGCCGAGGTGTTCTGGCGACTCGACAACCTTCTCTTCGAGACGGGCGAGACGAACGAGAACGAAGAGTCGTTCACCGATCGCGGCGGTACCGAGCACGTCATCGCGACGAAGAAAGCCCTCTGTCGCGATGCGGTCGGCAACAAGGTGCTGGTCGGTGTCATCCGCGACATCACCGCGCGGGTCGGAGCCGAGACGGCACTTCGGCGCACGCACGAGGAACTCGAGCGACGCGTTCGCGAACGCACCGCCGATCTCGAACGCGTCAACGCAGATCTGCGCGCGAGCGAGGATCGGTATCGCGCGACGTTCGAGCAGGCCGCGGTCGGCATCGCGCACGTCGGCATCGACGGCAGGTTCCTGCGGGTGAACGCGCGATTCTGCGAGATCCTCGGTTACTCGGCGCCCGAACTGCTCGGTCGCTCCTATCGCGAGTTCACGCACCCCGACGACCTCCCGCAAAGCGAACATTTGCTCGTCGCGGCAGCCGCGGGACGCTCACCGCCGCCGAACGAAAAGCGCTACATCCGCAAAGACGGCGCCGAGGTCTGGACACATCTCACGACGACCCTCGCGCACGATGCGAACGGGCGGCCGACCTACCTCATCACGGTCATTCAAGACATCAGCCCGCGCAAAGCTGCCGAGCGCGCGCTCGCGGCGAGCGAAGCGCAACTACGTCAGTCGCAGAAGATGGAAGCCGTCGGCAGACTCGCCGGAGGCGTCGCGCACGACTTCAACAACCTGCTTCTCGTGATCAACGTGAACTGCGAGATCGCGCGCCGGTCGCTGCCCGAAGGCTCGAGCGCGATTGCGATGCTCGATGAAGCATTGAACGCTGCGAAGCGCGCGGCGGGACTGACGCGGCAGTTGCTCACTTTCACGCGACAGCAAGTCACGCACGTGCGAGTTCTCGACGTGAACGAGATCGTCCTGGAGATGGCGAGCATGTCGCGACGCCTCATCGGCGAAGATGTCTTGCTTCGGACGGTGCTCGATCCCGAGGCGTGGACCGTGCGCGCCGATCCCGATCAATTGACGCAGGTACTGATGAACCTCGTGGTCAACGCGCGCGACGCGATGCCCGACGGCGGGGTCGTGACGATCGCGACAGCCAACGCTACGGCACCGCCCGAAGGCGGACCGAACGGCGTCAGCCCGGGCGAGTACCTTCGCGTGACCGTTACCGACACGGGCTGCGGGATGGATCAGCGCACGCAAGGGCGTCTGTTCGAACCGTTCTTCACGACGAAGCCTGCGGGGAAGGGGACTGGCCTCGGACTCTCGACCGTCTACGGCATCGTCAAGGAGACCGGCGGTTCGATCGCGGTGCAGAGCGAGGTCGGTCGCGGCTCGACGTTCGACATCTTGCTTCCGCGCACCGTGGCGCCGGCGGTCGCGATGCCCGCGGCAGGCGGCGAAACGAGCGTTCCGCGCGGCGCGGAGACGGTGCTGCTGGTCGACGACGAACCGATGGTGCGGAACGTCGTGAGCGAACTGCTGCGGCGCAACGGATACACCGCGCTCGTCGCGGCATCACCCGCAGAGGCGATCGCGCTCGCTGCGGGGCGTGCGGGTCCGATCCACGTGCTGCTCACCGACGTCGTGATGCCGGGGATGAACGGACGCGTGCTTGCGAGTCACGTGAGTGAGTCGCATCGAGAGACTGCTGTCGTGTACATGTCGGGATACACGCCGTCCGCGATTCTTCATCACGGCGTGATCGACGACGCGACCGCGTTCTTGCAGAAGCCCTTCAACGAGCAGGCCCTTGTGCGCGCACTGCGGGACGCGCTGGCGAAGGCGCCGGGTCGCCGAATCGGAGAGTGATCGCGATCGCGTTACGTGTCCGCGAACGTGTCGACGAGGAAGTTCCACACCGCGGCGACGCGGGGGACGTTTCGCAATGCGCGATGCCCGACGAGCCACAGATTCTCGATCGGTAGTGACTCCCACGCGTCGGCGAGCGATCTCGCGGCGGCGACCTCGACGAGCCCGGTGCGCGAGAATTGCTCTGCCGCGAGAACGACGCCGAGCCCTGCACGTGCCGCGGCGATCTGACTGGCGAAGTGGCTCGTCTTGAACACCGGCGCGACGTGCGGCGCATGCTGTCGCAACCAGCGTCCGGTCGGGATGTGCGCCAGGTCGTCGCCCCATGTGATCCAGCGCGCGTCCTCGATCCGCTTCAACCGCTTGATCTCCCGCGCGTAGGCCGGTGACGTCATCGGCACCGAACGCGCGGCCACGAGTTTCATCGCGACGAGGTCGCCGCTCGTGGGTCGCGTGGATCGAACCGCGAGATCGGCCTCGCGTCGCGTCAGGTCTGCGTACGAGATGCTCGCATCGAGATCGACGACGAGTTTCGGGTGACGTCGATGAAGCGCCATGAGCCGCGGCGCGACGAACACATCGGCAACGCCCGGTGGCAGCGTGAGTCGTACGACGCCTTCGACAGCGGTCTCGACCTGTGCGCCCGCGGCCGCGAAGCGAGTCGCCGAGAGTTCCATCTCTTCCGCGAAGGGGAGCATCTGCTCGGCCACCGCCGTCGGTATCGTGCCGTCGCGCGTACGGTCGAACATCGCGGCACCGACCTCGTCTTCCAGTCGATCGAGCCGACGGCTGACCGTCGAGATGTCGACCGCGAGTCGCGCAGCGGCTCGGGCCAGCGATCCCTCGCGCATGACGGCGAGGAAAAGCCGGATCTGCTCCCAGTCGGGCGGCGGCGCAGCGGGGGCGATGCGAATCGTCTTCACTCGCGCACCTTGCATCAGCGCAAGACCATCATGCAAACAACCAAATTGCGACGCACCGTTGCAAGGTGCACGTTCTGGTCGTCCACGGAGGAATGCATGTCGAACACCCAGATCCATCTCGTTCTCGGCTCGGGTCAGATCGGTCCGCTCGTCGCGGAAAAGCTCGTCTCCCAGGGCCACCGCGTGCGGATCGCGCGCAAGAGCGCCGCGCCGACTCGCGTGCCCGGCGTCGAAACCGTTGCCGTCGATGTTCGCGACGCCGATGCCGTGGCGCGTGCGGCCGAGGGGGCGGCGGTCGTCTATCACTGCGCGAATCCGCCCTACCATCAGTGGTCCGAACTGCTGCTCCCGATGACGCGCGGAATCGTCGGCGGTGCGGCGCGTGCGGGGGCGCGGCTCGTGGCGCTGGACAACATGTACATGTACGGCGACACGCGGCACATCGACGAGCGCACGCCGACGGCGCCGATCTCGAAGAAGGGGGCTCTTCGCGTCGAAGCTGCCCGACTCATGCTCGATGCCGACGCGCGCGGCGAACTGCGCGTGGCGATCGGACGCGCCGCGGACTTCTTCGGTCCTCGTGCTCCGCTCGGCGCGGTATTCGGCGAGCGATTCTTCCAGCGAGTGTTGGCGGGAAAGTCGGCCGAGTGTTTCGGCGATCCCGAGATGCTCCACGCCTACTCGTTCACGCCCGACGTTGCCGCGGGGCTCGTGGCACTCGGCCTGCGCGAAAACGCACGCGGTGTGTGGATGCTTCCGGTGCAGGCGGCCGAGACGACGCACGCGGTGATCGATCGCTTCGCTCGTGCCCTCGGTCGCGACATCGCGATCACGCGCGTTCCCACCTGGCTCCTCTCGGCACTCGGCGCGTTCAGCCCGTTGATGCGCGAGATCGCGGAGATGACCTACCAGTGGAAGCAGCCCTACGTGGTCGACGATGCGAAGTTTCGCGAGTCCTTCGGATTCGGTGCGACGCCGTGGGACGCGTCGATCGCGGCGACGGCCGAATGGGCACTCGCGACGTACGGCCGACAACGCGCGGCTGCGTGAGCGCCGATCGCGTACGGCGGCACCGTCGATTTCGGGACGGGACCGGTGACCTCCACCGGCTCCGCGAGCGGCTTCGTGCTCTCTCGCGCACCGGGAGCAGCGCCGTCTCGGGCGGAATTCAATCCGCGAGAACCTTCTCGTAGGCCATGCGCGAAGCACCCTGGAATTGAACCTCGCCGCAGTAGGTGTACCGAAGCTTTTCGAGAAGTCTGAGCATCGGTCGATTGTCGTAATTGGTGTCCAAGCGAATGCTCGGCACGCCTTTTTCGCGGCAAATTCTCTCGATGCACGCAAGCACTTCGGTCGCGATGCCCTTGGTCTGCACCTCCGTGGACCGCGCGACCCTGTGCACGGCAGCGTAGGGACCGTCCGTCAGCCAGCGCCCTTCGATGACGTCGTAGGCCGGCTCGATGCCGACGATGAGCGCCGCGTACGCGATGATGACTTGCTCATCGATCAACACGTAGGCGTAACCGGCATCAACGTCGTCTCTTACGGTCTGCTCGTTCGGATAGCCGTGCTGCCACTGCTCACTGCCGTCTTGCCGGCGCTGCTCGATGGCTTGCTGCAAGATTTTCCAGATGGTCGGAATGTCTGCGGTGGTGGCTGCTCTGAATAGCATCGTGAGATGTGACTCCGGGACGGGGACGCCATGACGCGAGTGGCGTCGTTGAAGATCGCACGCACGTCGCTTACGAGTCTCCGCACCCCGCGTCACTCGCGATGCGCACGTGATTCACGAGCGCCTCGCACGAATTGGTGTACGTGCGACCGTCGCAGCCGCACACCGGCTCGAGCACGCCCGTGCACGGCCCCTCGGCAGGCGGCCTCGCGCAGAAGCCGGGTGAATCGCACGCAGGTCCGCCGACGCACATGTCCCATCGCGGATCGCAGTCGGCGTTGGAGAGGCACGGGAAATCCGAGCCCGCGGGCGGCATTCGACACATCTCCGGGTGGGCGGGATCGAAGCATGCGTTGGTGAGTGCACAGCAGCGTTGGCCCGACGGACATTGATCGTCGATCAAGCACGGTGTTCGTGATGCAGCAGCCGGATCGACGGACGCATCGAAGCCGGCGTCGCCTCGCACTCCGGTCATCGCCGCGGCCGAAGGCACGCCGCACGCACCTACCGTATTCCAAGC
>CBIHQZ010000592.1:0-5029 GCA_966212315.1 uncultured Myxococcales bacterium | reverse complement strand
GGTTCATGGTCGTGAGCCGAGTGGTGGTTGGACCGGTGGGGTTTCCGGCGGCACTTTCCGACCACGACCACGACCACGTTCAGGTCTAGGTTCGGACCCGGCATTCACCGGTGGCTCGCTGATACACTGCCCATTATGTGGATCATCATCGGCAACCGAGTCTCGTCGGAGCGCGTGCCGAACGGAAAGGTCGCGCAACATCACTGCAACTCGTGCGGCGAGACGGCGATGTTCTACGAGCGTCACATCGTGAAGACGATGCGGCTCTATTTCATCGACGTGTTCAACTACAAGCGTCAGCGCGCGATGGCGTGCGGCGCATGCGGTGCGCTCTACGCGACCGATGAATTCGGCGCGAGCGCGGACGACGAAGCGGATGGCAAGTCGCTGCAAGCGGGGACGATCGCGGGGCATCTCGAGTCGGCGGCGAAGACGGTGGGCGACGCGTTTCGCGAGGGTGCGAACGAGTTGCTCGGTCGCGGACGCGAGGCCGCGCGCGCGTCGCGCGAGGAACAACCGCGGGCACGGGAAGAGCGGGCGAGGGAACCGGATCTGTCGTCGGTCGATCTGCGGACCGAGCGAGAGAGAGAACTCGATCGACGATTCGAGGAACTCGAGCGCAAGGCTCGGGAGAAGAAGGGCGAGGGGTAGTCGTCGCATGGGTTGGTACGACGTCTTCGCGAACTTCTACGACAACAGCCTCGAAGCGCTGTACGCGGAACAGCGGATCGCGGCCGCCGATGCGCTCGATCTCGCGCCGGGGCAGCTCGTGCTCGATGTGCCGTGCGGTACGGGGCAGAGCTTCGATGCGATCGCGCCGCGGATTCTCCCGGGCGGGACGCTGCTCGGCGTGGACTTCAGCACCGGGATGCTGGCGCGTGCGGAGGCTCGCGCGCGTCGACTGCACTTCGATCACGTGCGGGTTCTCCACGCGGATGTGCATCAGCTCGATGCCCGTGCGATCGAAGGGGCGAGTGGTCGTTCGGCGCATGTCGACCGCGCGCAGGTCTTCCTCGGGTTGACGGCGTTTCCTCGATGGGAAGAGGCGTTCGAGCGCGTGTGGTCGCTCCTCGCGCCGGGTGGACGCATCGTCATCGTCGATGCGCATGCGGCGCGCCCTGGATTCCGCGGTCACATGGTGAATCTCGTCGCGCGCGCCGACATCCGACGCAAGGTGTGGCGTCCGCTCGAGCGCGTCGCGACGGACTTCGTGATGCGCGATCTTCCATCGCGACCCGAGCACGGCGGAAGGCTCGTGATGGCGACGGGTGTGAAGCGCTGAGCGGCGATCACGCCGGCCCGTAGACACTCGAGACGCTGCGCTCGAACGCGTGCTCGGTGACCAACCGCGCAGCAGCTCGCGCGATCTTCTCTCCGCCTTGCGACGACGGCTCGATGTCGTTCGCGTAGTCCTCCGCCTCGGTCGCGATCGCACGCAGATCCAGCACCGGAATTCCGTGCTCGAACGCGACGCGGAGGATCACGTCGTTGAAGTGCGTGAGCGCCGCGCACGCGATGTACTGCAGCGTTTCGTCGGCGTAGCGTGGGCGATAGATCGTGCACACCGCGAACGGGAGTCTTCGTCCCAGCAGCGCACCGATCATCGCGCGATACGCCTTTTCGAATTCGTCGGCGGCGCCTCCGAGCTGCAGCAGTCCTTCGCCGACGGTCGACGCGGACGAATAGAGAACGCCGACATTCGCGAGTGCATCGTTGCCACCCGCACTCACGAACAGGTGCGTCGCGTCGGGGGGGAGCGACGACAATTGCCCGCGCACGTCGCGACACAGGTGCCCGTCGACCGCGCGTTGCGTGACCGTCCACTGCGGGAGCGCGTTGCGAACCTGTGCGAGGACGTTCGGTCCCTTGCCGACGTACGCGCCGTTGTCGATGACCGAGTCGCCGAGAAGGATGAGGTGAGGCATCGGCGCAAGATCGCCACGCGCGCGCTGGCGACAAGGGGCGCGGTTCGGATTCTCGGCTCGTCGATTGTCCGCGGCAGGTTCGTTGAGGTCGACGTGGGTTGTCGTTGAAGTTGTCGTTGTCGTTGTCGTGAACGTGGACATTGACGCCTTCGTTGTCGGGGCTGGGCGTCAACCGCGACGTCGAAGTTCACGTTCAGGTCAACGTCAATGACGACGTCAACTTCAACGACTGCGACTGCGACTGCGACTGCGACTGCGACTGTGTCGGCAACCGCTCACGGCCTGGGTCGATACGAAGCCCATGCTGTCGTTTCAACGCCTCGACGTCTATCAACGCGCAATTGCCTTCCTCGCGCTGGCGAGTGAGATCGTCGAAGATCTCCCCCGCGGGCACGCGGAGCGGGCCGATCAACTCATTCGCGCAGCGGAATCAGTCGTGCGGAATATCGCAGAAGGAGCGGGGCGTTGGTCGCGCGCCGATAGTGGGAAGCACTACCGGATCGCGCGTGGTGAGGCGATGGAGTGCGCGGCTTCGCTCGACGTGTTTCGACTGCGACGCCTGGTAACCACGGAGCGCTACGAGACGGGGATGAGGTTGCTTGAGGCAGAGGTCGCGATGCTGACGAAGATGGTCTGACGTTGCCTTGTCGATCGATCCGCCATCATCGATTCCGACGTTGATGCTGTCGTCGTCGTCGTTGTCGTTGTCGTTGTCGTTGACGTGAACGTGGACCTCGACGCCACCGCTGTGCGCTCCTCGCCATCGATCACGACGACGAGGCGCATGCACGTCAGCATCGCGGGTCAAAGTCCACGTTCACGTCAAAGACAACGATTGCAGGCGGCGGTCGAGGTCGCGTCGAAATCATCGCGTCGCTCATCGCGAGTTACCCCCGCGTACCCGCATCGGAACTCGTCGCTCGTCCACAGGTGGGCGCGAGTTATGTCCCCTGAATTCCGCGCGAATCTGCTTGGCGACTGATCGCATGTTCAGTCATCGTACTTCACGTCGTGTCAGCCGCCGCACTGCAACTCGATCGCCTCGCCGCCGCCCGTCGCGCACTCGCCGAAGCGAGCAGTGTTGCCGGCGTTCCGCTCACCCGCAGCGGTGTGCGCGCGCGTCACGCCGTCATCCCCACCGGCATCGCGCCGCTCGACGAAGCACTCGGCGGCGGACTCCCGCGCGGCCGCATCGTCGAAGTGATCGGCGCGCGTTCGTCGGGACGCTTGTCCCTCACGCTCTCGCTTCTCTCGTCGGCGCTGCGCAGCGGTGAACCGGTGGCGCTCATCGATGCCGCGGATGCACTCGACCCGCGCGCGCTCCATCCCGACGATCGACCGCGCGTGCTCTGGATCCGTCCGCCCGATGCGCTCGCGGCGATGAAGTGCGCGGACCTCTTGCTCGACGCGGGCGGCTTCGCGCTCATCGCGCTCTATCTCGTGGGCGTAGGGACTTCGGTGCGGCACGACAACTCGCGCGCGCGGCAACACGCCATGCGTGAGCGCGATCCGGCGCACACCACGCAAGAACAAGTGCGGGTGACCGGACGGCAGGGCATCGGCAGCGCGGCGTGGGCGCGCATCGCGCAGCGGACCGAACGCGCCAAGAGCGGGATGGTGGTCGCGCTCGATGCGAAGAGCCCGCATGCGCCGGGGGCGTTCGCGTATGCATCGCTCGGGGTGAGTCATCACCGTTCGCTCTGGCGCGGGAAGAAGCTGCTCGAAACGGTGGAGTGCCGGATCGATGTGACACGCAGCAAACTCGGCGGCGGCGTCGGTGCTTCGACCGATGTGCGCTTCTCCGCGACGGGGTGATCGATGCGAATCGCCTGCGTACGAATGCGCGACGCGCCGCTCGCGGCGTTGATCCGTCGTGAGCCCGAACTCGCGGAACAACCGGTGTGCGTGGTGGACCTCGCGGGGTCGCACGGTCGCGTGGTGGCGTGCACGTCGCGGGCGACTGCGCTCGGGGTGATGCACGGGCAGACCGCCCATCAGGCGCGCGGGATGGTGCCGGAAGCGATCGTGCGCGTGTCGGATCCTGGAGCGCTGAGTGCTGCGCGTGCGGCGCTGGCGGATGCGGCTGCGAGCCTGGCGGCGCGGGTCGAGCCCGATGCCGATCGCGTGTACGTCGACGTCGAAGAGATTCGCGGGCTGTACGGCTCGGAAGAGGGCTTCGTCGCAGCGATGACGGAAGCGGCGCGGCGCGTGGGACTCGGCGTGGACATCGGTATCGCGAGCACGAAAGGCGCGGCGCGCATCGCGGCGTCGAAGCGCGTGGGCGGCGCGGTGATTCCCGCCGATCGCACGCGTACGTTTCTCTCGCTCTTGCCGCTCGACGTGCTCGCGATGACGAGCGCGATGCGAATGGAGTTCACGCGGCTCGGCATGCGCTCGGTGGGCGACATCGCGGCGCTGCCGATCGAAGCGACGGGCACGCGGCTCGGGCCCGATGCGGCGCGCGTGATCACGCTCGCGCGCGGCGAAGACAAGACGCCATTGTTCCCGCGGCCGCACGCGACGCGCTTCGAAGAGTCACAAGACCTCGAGTGGGAAGTCGCGGACGTGAACGCGTTGGTGTTCGTGTTGAAGCGACTCGCCGACGCGATGATGAATCGACTCGCGTGTCGTTCGCTCGCGGCCTCCGGTGCGACGCTCACACTTACGCTGCTCTCGCGCGCGAAGGACGAACGCACGCTGCAGATCTCGCATCCCACGCGCGATGCAGGGACGCTGCTGCATCTCGCGCGCGCGTCGTTGGAAGCGAGTCCGCCCGCGGATGCGGTCACGGCCGTGCGATGGACTGCGATCGCGAGCGCGCCGCGACCGACGCAACTCGGGCTCTTCGATCCGCCCGCGCCGGCACCCGAGAAGCTCACGCTCACGCTCGCGCGACTCGCAGCGTTGGTGGGTGCGGATCGCGTGGGGCATCCGGTGGTGCCCGATTCGCATCGTCCCAACGCGTTCGCACTGGGGGCGTTCGAGCACAGCGTGAAGACGCCGGAGCAGGGGACGCGCGCGAGAGAACAAGCGGTCGCGTTGCACGTGTTCCGTCCGCCGCGCGATGCCGATCTGAACGCCTTGCTCGCGGGCACGCATCCGGC
>CBIHQZ010000591.1:0-5039 GCA_966212315.1 uncultured Myxococcales bacterium | reverse complement strand
GCATCGTGGCTCATCGCGACGGCCGCGACGTCGACGGTGGGCGCGCAGGATGTGCCGACCGCGACATCGGCGAGCACGCTCTTTCGCCAAGGACGCGAACGGTACGACCGCCACGAATACGCCGACGCGCTGGCCGCGTTCCAGGGATCGCTCGCCGCCGAGAACTCGCCCAACACGCTGCTCTACATCGGTCGTTGTCTGCGAGGACTCGGTCGCGTGCGGGATGCGTACGTCGCGATTTCGCGCGCAGCCGCAGATGCGAATCAGCGCGCCATCACGGAACCTCGCTTCGTCGCAGCCGCCGAATCGGCGCGAAGCGAAGCGCAGGCACTGGTCCCCGAACTCGCGTTCGTCACGGTGCACATCCCCTCGCCGCCCATCGGGATCGAAGTGCGATTGAACGAGGAGTTGCTCGAGACGAGCGCGATGGATCAACGCATCCCCTACGACCCGGGGGGCATCCTCGTGCGGGCGCGCGCGCCGCACTACGCGCCGTTCGAACAGCAACTGCACGTCGAAGCGGGACAGGCAACGCGCATCGAGATCGCGATGATGCCGACGCCCGATGCGATGGGACGCGTCGATGTGCCGGGCGCAGAACACCGCATCGATGTCGCGCGACCCGGCCACCACCGTACGCCCGTCGGTCGCACCGTCGGTCTGATCGGCATGGGTGTAGGAGGCGCCGTCAGCATCTTCGGCCTCGTCGCGGCGGGATTCGCCGAGTCCGAGTACCAGACCCTGGTCGCGTCGTGCGGCGAAGGGCGGTGTCTACCGAACGTCACCGGTGCGGCCGTGCATCGCGCGGCAGGCGAGACGTGGCAGTTGCTGGCGAACACTTCGATCATCGCGGGGTCGGTGGTGTTCGTCGCGGGTGCGATCATGGCCATCGCGATCCGTCCGCCATCCGACGAGGCTAGTGCGCGCCGATCGCGTCGCATTCGCATCGCGATCGAACCGACCGGCGGCGTCTCGGTCGCGGGGGAATTCTGATGCGGAGAACACTCGCGTTCGCACTCACCACGGCCGCGATGCTCAGCGCGTGTTTTCGAGACTTCTCGCGGTTCGCGGATGGCGGCCCCGCGGACAGCAACACGCCTCACTTCGAAGCGCCCGTCACACTGTGCCCCGAGAACTCCGCGCCGCAGACGCGAGTGCGCTTCGTGAACATCAGTCGCTGGGAAGACACCGCGTGCCTGCGAATCAACGGCGTCGACCACTCGGTCTCGCACGACACGACGCAGCCGACGTTCACATCCGACACGACCGCGAGCGGCGAAGCGCTCACCGACATCGCCGATCCGCATGGCATCGGCATCTGGTTCGAAAGCAGCGGGCAGTGCAACGACTACGCGTCGTATCTACCGCCGCCGCCCACGGTCGATCTCACCCGCGGCGGTGTCTATTCGTTGATCCGGTTGAACACGCTCAACGGATACTCGCAGTGGCAACTCGTTCGGGAGATGAACTGCATCACGCTGCAGCGCGTGTACTTCCAAGTCGTCAACGGCACCGATCTTTCCCTCACGCTCTACTACCCGGGGTTGCGCTCTCTCGAGGTCACGCCGGTGGGGATCGACGTGAGCGCGCGCCCCGAGCGCAACAACATCGACTTCGATCTGATCGACGGAGGCGCCGAGCCGTTCGTGTTCTCGATCACGCCGGAGGGATCGCAGTCGGCCTTCTATTTCGACGTCACGCGCCCGAGTGCGGGCCGCTATCTCTTCGCCATCGAGCGCACCGGCGACGACACGTTCGACGCGGTCATCTGCCCGCAGGACGAAGTGTTCGGTGGGATCGGCGACCGTCGCGGCTGCGAGCGCACGCACTCACGGCACTGACTCACTCGCGCAGCGCGCGATGCTCGGGAATCGAGTCGCGCATCGTTCGCTGCAGCGCGGGGCTCGCGACCAGCGCGATTCGATCATGGAGTCGCTCCGCAGCCTGCGCCCGGCGCTCGCGCGACGCAGTCACCGCACCCATCGCATCCATCGCGCGAATCAGGAGCGACTCGGTCATCGCATCGATGTCGTCGCGCGCCACGGCCGTATCGAGACGCGCCTGCACACTCGCGATGCGCTGCCCGGCGTCCGCGACGTCATTGCGCGCCGCCGCCACACACGCCGCGACCGCCTCGGCGAGCGCGTACCATGCGGGCGCGACACCCTCGGCCGCGAACACGTCGTTCACGAGCGCGACGCACTCGGCTTCGTCGCCCGCTTCGTACGCGAACGACGCGCCCAGCGCCTTGGCGGCCCCTTGGAGTGC
This sequence comes from uncultured Myxococcales bacterium, assembly GCA_966212315.1. Classification (GTDB taxonomy): domain Bacteria; phylum Myxococcota_A; class Polyangia; order Polyangiales; genus CBIHQZ01. The sequence goes on along the minus strand of CBIHQZ010000591.1, from coordinate 2,771 downwards.
CGGCGCGTACAACTCGGCGCCGATCGCGGCGGCTTCCCGCTCGCATCGCCGTGCCTCGTCGTTGCGGCCCAGACGCGCGTGCGCCCAGCCGAGATAGAGCAGTGCGTAGCCCTCGGTGCTCGGGAGCCGAAGCGCGCGGGCATTGCGCGCGGCCGTCTCGAGTACGTGCTGTGCCTCGCTGTTCTGACCGAGTGCGAGCAGCGTCTGACCGAGCCCGTAGCGCGCGCCTTCACATCGCCAGCGATGCCCGAGAGCCGTCGCGCGTTCGACCGCGGCGCGATGACTCGCGAGCGAGGCCTCGAGCAACCCGGCGCCGTGCTGCGCTCGACCGAGCACGTGATGCGCCGAGAGCACGAGTGCCTCACGGCCGTGCACATCGCCGCCCATCTGCGCGAGGACCGACTGCGCGCGTTCGATCGCCTCGCGATGCCGACCCTCGCTCTGATCGTTCCACGCGAGTTCGATCAACGCCGCGTGCCGCGCAGCCTGGACGCTCGCATCGCGGTCGAAACGCGCACTCTCGGCGACGGCAGCTTCGAGTTCATCGCGCGCCTGTTCGGTGCGGCCTGCGCGGCGCAGCGTGAGTCCGCGCGTCGCGGCGACCTCGAGTCGCACGGCAGGGCTGCGCGTGAGTGCGAGCGCGCGCTCGCCGTGTGTGATCGCGTCTGCGTATCGACCGAGCGGGTGACACACGGTCGCGGCGACGAGATGCAGCGCGGCCGACACCTCGTCGTCGGACGACAGCGCGATGCCGCGGTCGGCATGCGCGAGCGCGATCTCGTAAGCGCATTCCCCGGCCGCTCGTCGCGCCGCAGCAAGATAGCGTTCCGCGGCGCGCGCGGGTTCGCCGCCGAGTTCGAAGTGCCGCGCAAGGATCGCATCGTCACGTTCGCCCGCGGTCTCCAACCACAGACCCGCCGCGCGATGAAGCGAACCCAGTTCGTCGGGCCCGAGCATCGCGTACGCAGCATCGTGAAGGAGCGAGTGACGGAAGGTGTACTCGCGCGCGTTGGCGATGCGCGAACGCGGCCGCTCGGCGAGGATCTCTGCGTGCACGAGCGCCGCGAGTGCTACGTCGGCGGCGATCTCCGGCGCCGTCGCGTGCAATGCCTCGCGCCACACCGCCATGCCGAAAACGCTCGAGACCAATGCGGTGCGCTTCGTCGCGGATGCGAGCGCGTCGAGACGGATCTGGAACGCCGCCTGGATCGCAATCGGAAGTTCGTTTTCGTCACCGCTCGCACGCGCACGGAGCAGTTCTTCGATGAAGAGCGGATTGCCCATGCCGCGCGAGACCAGTGAACGGACCGCTGCGGTGTCCGCATCGGCGCCGAGGATTGCGCGCACCAGGGATTCCGCCGCGCGATCGCTGAGCGGCCCGATGACCGCGAAGTGCGGCGACGCCGACGACCAGAGGTCCTCGTGCACGTTGCGACTCTCCGGACGGCCGAACGCCATCACGAGCAATGCGCTCTCGGCGAGCGAATCGAGTGCCCACGCGATGGCGTCGATCGTCGCGCGGTCGAGCCACTGGATGTCGTCGATCGCGAGAACCACCGGCGCCTGCCGCGACCACGCTTCGAGCACGCCCGAGAAGACCTCGCGCAACCGCGCACGCATCGCGCCAGGATCGCTTCGAGCCGCCGCGAGTTCGGGCTCGGTGCGCGCGTCGAACTCGACACGCATCAACTCGCCGAGCAGCGCCGCACGCCCCGCGAGGCCTACCCGCTGCGCGAATGCTCGCACCAGTTTCCGCTGCGCCGCGAGATCGCTCTCGGCATCGACGCCAGCCTCGATGCGCAGCGCGCGCGAGAGCGCACCGAGTGGCGTCTCTTGCAGCATCGGATCGCCGCGAAGAATCCACGTGCGCGCGGTGGGATGATCGCGATGCACGCGGCCGAGCGCTTCGAATCGCAGTCGACTCTTGCCGATGCCCGGCGGCCCGGTGAACACGACCGCGGCCGCACGCCGTTCACCCGCGACACGGCTCATCGTGTCTTCGAGCAATTCCATCTCGCGTTCGCGCCCGACCAGCGGCGTCTCGCGACCGAGCAATCGCGGGGGCGCTTCGTTGGCGGCCGCTCGCTCCGCACGCAACACCGAACCGGCCGCGAGTGCATCGACGACGAAATCCGTCGCGAGGAGTCGCACCGTCGCCTCGTCGACGTGAATCTCACGGCCTGCGCGATCGACATCGCGCGCGCCGCGATCGATGGCATCGCCCGACAGTCCGGCGGTCCCTGCCATCGCGCGTCCCGTCGCGATCGACAGTCGCACCGCGGGGAACTCGCGACGCGTTGCGAGCGCGGCTCGCGCGGCCCGGACGGCTTCGTCACCACTCGAACGCGCGACGCCGAACACCGCGATCATGCGACGACCGAGGGTGCGATGCGCCGTGCCACCGTGGCGCGCAACGATCGCCTCGAACGAATCCATCGCGGTGTCCGCCACCGCGGCGCCCGAGAAACCCGCGAAGATGGCGGTGATCACGCGCCGCTCGCTCGAGACCGCGCGCGAGAGCGAACGAAGTTGTGCGGTCGGCACTTCGTCGCGAATCGCCGCGGTCCATCCCTCGAACGGAGGCAGCGACGCGATGGCATCGGCGAACGCCTGCGCGCTCTGGAACCGGTCGTTCGGCGTCTTGGCGAGCGCACGCGCGACGATGGCGTCGAGCGCGCTCGGAATCTTCTGCACCACGCTTCCGAGTCGCGGGGGATCTTCGAGAACGATCTTCGCCAGCACGGCAAACGGATCCTGCCCCGCGAACGGAC
>CBIHQZ010000590.1:0-5072 GCA_966212315.1 uncultured Myxococcales bacterium | reverse complement strand
ATGCGACATCGCGAGCCTCACGAAGGTGAGGTTTCGGAGGCGTTGCCGTGGCTTCTTCAGCCGCCGGGCGATCACGTGACCAATGCTCAGGCAGCAGCGGGGGCGGTAGCGCTGTCCTACCGACGCGCGTTCGGGTGATCGCCGTCGAAACCGACGCGCTTCGAATGCTCTGCGAGAAACTTTCCGAGCTGCCCGGCGATGTACGTCGCGGCGTTCTGCTCGTCGCCATCGAATGGCACTTCACCGGTGCCGCGATGGAACTGGATGACGCCGAAGAGTCGGCGGTCGTGTCGCAACGGTGCGAACAGTACCGGGCCCGTCGGTGATTCGCTGACCAGCGGATCGCCCGGAAAAGGCTCGGAGAGCAGGAGCAATCGGTTCTTGATCGCGGCTTCACCGCGCGGGCCTTGTGCCAGCGGCGCACGCGACCCAGGTGTCGCTTGCACGCCATCGAATGCTTCGAGCACGAGTTCGTCGCGATCGATGTCGTAGACCATGATCGCGGTGCCGCGGGATCCCAGGAGCGAGCGCGAGATCTCGAGAGTGAGCGTGCATGCCTCGGACACCTCGGTCATGAACGAGAAGTCCTGCGTCGCTTCGAATGCGTCGGTGAGGAGTTCGTCTCCGCGTTTCGTTCGCGGCGCGGCCGGCGGCACGGACGCAGACACCATCGGGAACGGAATCGCGGACGGACGCGGTGGTTGCGCGGAAGGACGCGCCGGCTCGGTCAGCGTTGCGGCCGTCGAAGGGCTCTCCGCGAGGGGAGCCGCGGCGATCGGAGCCGCAGCCGCGGGGGATTCATTGGTGACCGGAGCCGCCGCCGTTTCGACGGTCGGCGCCGGGGTCGTCTCGACCTTCGTGTCATCCGATCGCGCGGAGGCTGCTGCTGCAGCCGGCGTCGATTCGGTGACGGGCGAGACTGTCGATGCTTCGGACGTGGCAGGCGCGGACTGCGCCGAAGACGTCGGGGGCAACGAAGAAGCGGTGGTCGCTGACGTCGCGATCGCATCGACCGGCGTGGCCGGCAAAGCCGACGGTGTCGTCGCGGCCGGTTCACTCGCAGGCGTCGCAGCAGGCGCGCTCGCAGGCGTCGCGGCAGGCGCGCTCGCAGGCGTCGCAGCCGGAGACGGGGACGAAGCAGTTACCGCGCTCGCAGGAGCCGACGGCGCTGATGACGTTGACGCGGTCGGCACCGGCTGCGCTGGCTCGCTCGCAGACTTCGCTTCTGCGGCCACTGCGCTCGCGGGCGGAATGACCGCTGCGACGACGGGCGATGTCACGGGTGCAGCGGTCGACGCACTCGATGGCGCAACATCGTCCGCGGGCGGCGGAACCGACGGCTTCGGCAGCGGCACCACGAAGCCACTCTTCGCGGGTGGCGGACGCGTCGATGGCGACGCGGCCGCGCTCGCGAGGGTCGCGCTCGACGAAGCAGGCGCTGCAATCGGCGCAGCCGCAATCGGTGCCGGCGGCGCCGCGGGTGATCCCTGAATGGGCGTCGGCATCGCAGCCGGCGACTCATCGGTTTGCGACTCGTCGACGACGATGCTCGGCATCGATGGCAACGACGTCGCGGTCGGAACGAACGTCGCCTGTGGGCTTGCTGTCACTGTTGCGGCAACACTCGCGGCCGCCGGGAACTGCACGTCCGCGCGATCGCCGCGCCAGTCCTTCCACGACACGATCACCAGCGGTGCTCGCTCGGGCTTCGACTTGAACGCGTGATCGAAGACGGCGACCGACACGTATTGCCCGGCCGACGATCGCGACAACGCGCCGCGAACCGATGCGAGCATTTCGCGCGCGATGCGTTCGGCATCCGACGACACCGTCGATGCGGGCACGACCAGAAGGCGCTCGCGGAACGTGAGCGGACTCGTCGGCGACGATTCGCGATTGCGTGCGAAGAGCAGCGTCGCACCGGGCGGGATCACTTCTTCGGGCGGCGGCGGAACGATCGACGGCGACGCAGCGACGGTCGCAGCGGGCGATGGCACCGCGATCGCGGGGTGCGCGACGGCGTTGGTCGAAGCGTCGTCCGCAACGATGACACTCGATGATCCAGACGACACAGCGGTGGTCGCCGGCGATGCAGTGCGCTCGCTCGTTGCGCTGTTCATCGGTGGCGGCGGCGTCGAAGTCGACGTGCTCCCCGCACTCGACGGAACCGCGCTCGCAATCGGCGCGCGCGCGACGGGTGCTGCCGGCTTGGTGCCGAACGGGCGCACGACGAAGCGTTCGTTCGTCGCCATGTCCCAGACGCGAACGGTGCCGTCGTCGTCGAAGTCGCAACGAAACTTCGCGAGCTGTTTGCCCGCGCGCGCTTCGGTCAGCGCCGCTTTCCACGAGTCGCCGTCGACCGTGACCGTTGCGCCGGTTCCCCCTGATTCAGCCGGCAAGTCGACGATCCAGCGCATGCGCTTTCGGTCGGGTACCACCCGTGCGCGCGACACGTCAAGACAATGTCCTGTAGTCTCCGCTCGCGTGCGCGTAACGGTGGTCTCGGCGATGGGCGGGGCGATAGGTGCGACCGAATTGGCCGACCTTGGATGCGCAGTGCGCGAGGTTGTCGCCGTCACGCCGCCCGCTGAAATCGTGGCCGGAACCGACGTCGTTCTTGTCGAAGCTGGTGAAGACGGCGAACTCGGACGCTTCGTCGTGCAACGCGTTCGCGCAATTTCCGCGAAGGTTCCGATGCTGCTCGCGCTCGGCGTCTCGCAACTCTCGCGACTCGATCCGACGTGGGGCCACGATGACTTCGTGTTGATCCCGTATCAGCCACACGAACTCTACGCGCGACTGCGTGCGAGCGAGTGGCGCACGAGCGAGTTCAGTCAGCCCGAATGGATCAAGATCGGTGCGCTCGTGATCGATCTCGCGGCACACGTGGTGCGCCTCGGCGGCACCGAGGTAGCGCTCGCGAATCGCGAGTTCGAGTTGCTCGTGTACCTCGCGCAAGCACGCGGGCGCGTGCGCAAACGCGAGCAGATCCTCGCGCAAGTGTGGGGCGTTCGTCGCGGGACGGCGGGGCGCTCGCTCGATGTGCACGTGCGGCGGCTGCGCGCGAAATTGGCGAGTGCGGTGGCAATCGAGACCGTGCGAGGCGTGGGGTTCCGACTCGATGGTGTGTGAGTGCGAGGTCGCGAGATGGTGAGTGCTGCTGGTGGTCGTCGCGCGGTGCTGGCAGTGAGCGTCGGATGTCCGTGCGGCATCGGTCCGGAGGTGTCGGTGGTCGCCGCGGCGGCTCTCGATCCGGCGCGCGCGGATGTGTTGCTGGTGGGCGACGCAGGCGCGATCGTCGACGCCGCTGCGCAGCGCGGAATCGATCTGCGCGCGCTCTCTCACATTCGCGTCGTGTCGGTGAGCACGCTCGACAAGGCTTCGCGGATGCCCGGTGATCCGAGCGTCGCGGCCGGTCGATCGCAACTCGCAGCCATCGATCGCGCGCTCGATCTCGTCGTCACCGGCGTTGCCGATGCGATCGTGACGGGGCCGGTTTCCAAGCACGCGATTGCGAAGACAGGCGTCCCGTTCGTGGGGCACACCGAGTACCTCGAAGAGAAGACGAACGCATCGCACGTCGTGATGATGTTCGCAGGCCCGCGATTGAAGACGTCGCTGGCCACGACACATGTGGCGATCAAGGACCTTCCCGGTGCGCTGAACACCGCGCTCGTGTCGCGAACGATCGTCACGACCGCACGCGCGTTGTGGCGCGACTTCGGAATCGCAGCGCCTCGCGTGGTGGTCACGGGCCTCAATCCGCACGCGGGCGAGCACGGGATGTTCGGCACCGAAGACCGCGACGTGATCGCGCCCGCGGTGGCCGACGCGCGCTTGATGCTCGACGGCATTGCGTCGGTCGATGGACCGGTCGCAGCGGAAGCGGCGTTCCGTCAGGCGCGCGACGGCGCATGGGATGTCGTCGTCGCGATGTTCCACGACCAGGCGACGATCGCTTCGAAGCTGCTCGATTTCGGCAGCGCCGTGAACGTGACGCTCGGGCTTCCGATCGTGAGAACGAGCGTGGATCACGGAACCGGCTACGACATCGCGGGGCAGGGGAAGGCGGATGCGGCGGGAATGACGGCCGCGATGGATCTCGCCATCGGGATGACGAATCAGCGTCGCGGATGAGAAGCGATCGAACGACCGACGAGAACACTCCCGCTTTCGGTCGAGCGCGTTAGACTCCGCGATTCGCCCATGGATTCCATCGTCGTGCGCGGCGCGCGCACTCACAACCTGCAGTCAGTCGACGTCGAGATCCCACGCGGAAAGCTCGTGGTGATCACCGGCCCATCCGGCTCGGGCAAGAGTTCGCTCGCGTTCAACACGATTTATGCCGAGGGCCGACGCCGATACGTCGAATCGCTCTCGGTGTACGCGCGCCAGCTGCTCGGTCCCCTCGCGCGCCCGGAAGTCGACCTCATCGACGGGCTCTCGCCGGCGATCGCCATCGAGCAACGCGCGCTTGCACGCAACCCGCGCTCGACGGTCGGCACGGTGACCGAGATCGACGACTACGTGCGGCTGCTCTTCGCACGCGCGGGCGTCGCGCATTGCCCGAACTGCAAGCGTCCGGTGCGCGCGCACACGGTGAGCGAGATCGTGGACACGGTGCTTGCGCTCGGTGCCGGCGCGCGCGTGGCGATCATGGCGCCGGCGATTCGCGATCAGCGCGGTGCTCACGCGAACATTCTCGCGGCCTGGCGTCGCGAGGGTTTCGTGCGTGCGCGTGTCGATGGCGAGCAGGTCGATCTCGGCGACGACATCCAGCTCGATCCGGCGAAGACGCATCGACTCGATCTCGTGATCGATCGCGTGGCGGTAAAGGACGGCGTGCGTGCGCGTGTGCTCGACGCGGTCGAACTGGCGCTGAAACATGCGGGCGGGCTCGTTCGCATCGTGCCCACCGAGGGCGCCGAGCTGCTCATGTCCGAGCGCTTCGCGTGCACCGAGTGCGGGATCACGTTGCCGCCGGTCGAGCCGCAGTTGTTCTCGTTCAATTCGCCGAAGGGTGCATGCGCGGTGTGCCACGGCCTCGGGGTGCGAACGCTCGCGGACGTCGA
>CBIHQZ010000589.1:0-5076 GCA_966212315.1 uncultured Myxococcales bacterium | reverse complement strand
GGAAGCGCTGCGCGTGGGGTAGACGGCCGACGCGAGGGGTGGCTCGCCAACCCTCGCACGCAGGAGCAACCCTCGCACGCAGGAGCGAACGATCACGTTCGCGCGTTTCGACCGTCCTGCCGGCCCAGGCGTCCTGACGAATTTCGTATTCAGTGCGGCTCGCCCCGAGCTGTCGCGGCCACGCGACTGAATGGGGGTTCGCGCGCGAATCGCGTCGGCTCGCAGCCCGCGGCGTCGGCCACGCGACTGAGTGCGGGCCCTGGGGGCGGCCGCCGCGGCCGAATTACCGCGCAAAATCTCGTGCGGCGCGGCGTCGACCGTTCCCCAGCCATTCACCTACGATCCACCAATGCGCCTGCTTCGCGTGCTCCTCCTCGTCGTGGTCGCGATTGCTTGCGCGTACTGCACTGCCTACGACCGCGCGCAATACAACGCGCTGATCGACGCGCAGAGCGATGGTGCCGACGTGCTGCTCGACGCACGCCTCGACGGGACGCTCGATGCGCCGCGCGACGGTGTCGCCACCGACGGCGATGATGTCGCGGCCGACGCGCAGTGTGCTGCTTGCGCGAGTCCTCGCACGTGTTGCGGCGGGGCCTGTGCCGACACGCAATTCGATCCGCGCAATTGCGGCGCGTGCGGGCACGTGTGTCTCGGCACGACGTGCAGCGGTGCGACGTGCACGAGCGTGTGCCGCGTGGGCTTTCTCGATTGCGACAACAACGTGGTGAACGGTTGCGAAGTCGACGCCGCCGTCGACAGCAACAACTGCGGATCCTGCGGGCGGGCGTGCCCGACCGGTCGCGTGTGCGGTGCCGGGACGTGCGTGTGCGCGGCGGGCACTGCCGATTGCGACGGCAACCCCGGCAACGGTTGCGAGGTTCCGACCGACGCCGACGTGCTCAATTGCGGCGCGTGCAATCACGCGTGCGGCGCCGGGCAGACCTGCACCATGGGTGCATGCGTGTGCGATCCGCAGCACGGCGATTGCGACGGGATGCCTTCGAACGGTTGCGAGGTCGACCTGCAGAGCGACCCGGTGCATTGCGGTGCATGCGCGACCGCGTGCGGCGCCAACGCGACGTGCGCGGCGGGCGCGTGCGGATGCAACGCGGGATATCTCCGCTGCCCGAGCACGGCACGCGACTGCGCGACACCTCTCAACGATCCGGACAACTGCGGGGCGTGCGGCGTGGCGTGCGGCGGCGAGACTCCGCGACCGGATGCGTGCTCTCGTGTCCGACGGGGCAGCGTCCGTGCGGCGAAGCGTGCGCGGATCTGCAGACGGACGCGGCCAATTGCGGCGCGTGCGGAGCGGCGTGTCCCTCGCGTCCGAACGCAGTGGCCTCGTGCGCAGCGGGGGTCTGCGACTCGCGCTGCGCCGCTGGGTTCGGCGATTGCGACGGCGTTGCGACGAACGGTTGCGAGACCGATCTGCGCGCGTCGAACAGCAACTGCGGCGTGTGCGGCACTGCTTGCTCGGGAACGCAGATCTGTTCGAGTGGTGCGTGCACATGCCCGGCCGGTCTGCGCGATTGCGGCAGCGGCCGATGTGCGGCTTGCTGCGGCGACACCGACTGCAGCGACGGTGACAGCTGCACGGTCGATTCGTGCGTATCCGGAACATGCCAGCGCACCGGTTGCAGCGCTGGGACTGTCTGCTGCGGCGGCCTCGCCTGTCAGTCGTGCTGCTCCAATGCGGACTGCGCGGGTGCCGGCGGCAATCGCGGTTGTTCGGGTACCGGGACGTGCACGGTGTGTCTCCCGGGCTTCGCCGACTGCGACGGCAACACCGGCAACGGTTGCGAAACTGCGACCAGCAACAGCATCACGAACTGCGGCGCATGCGGCACGGCCTGCAGTTACACCAACGCCGCTGCGCAATGCGTGGGTGGCGTGTGTGCACTCGGCGCGTGCCTGCCCGGCTTCGCGGATTGCGATGGCAATGCGGCGAACGGTTGCGAGGCGAATCTCAACTCCGACGCTTCGAACTGCGGACGCTGTGGTGGTGGCTGTGTCGCGCCGACGAACACGTGCAGCGCGGGCACGTGCGTGGTGCCGGTGTGCCCTGCCGGTCGCGGCGACTGTGACGGCAACGCGGGCAACGGCTGCGAGACCGACCTCGCGACGTCGAGTGCGAACTGCGGTGCGTGCGGCACGGGCTGTTCGTTCGCCAACGGAAGCGGCGCATGCACGAACACCACGTGCACACTCTCGAACTGCAACGCCGGTTACGGCAACTGCGACGGCTCGAGCGCGAACGGATGCGAAACGAATCTCAACGTCACGGTGAGCCGCTGCGGGAGTTGCACCAACGCGTGTTCGTTCGCCAACGCATCGGCGGTGTGCAACGCGGGCGCGTGCGCGCTCTCGACCTGTACCTCGGGCTACGCGAACTGCGATGGCAGCGCCGCGAACGGCTGCGAGATCCGCACGTCGAACGACGTCACCCACTGTGGCTCGTGCACCACCGCGTGCGCTTCCGGCGCGAACTCGACCGCGACGTGCACCACGGGTCTCTGCGGGCTCGCGTGCAGCGCGGGTTACGCGGATTGCGATCGCGTTGCGAGCACCGGCTGTGAAGTGAACGTACTGAGCAGCGCGTCCAATTGCGGGACGTGTGGGCGCGCGTGCGCGGTAGGCGAAGTATGTTCCAACGGCGCGTGCATCATCCCCGCCGCGTCGTTCCAGATCACCGCGCTCTCGTCGTCGGGGTGCGCGACGCAGGATCACGCGTCGAACACCGGCTTCGATCGCGGCGGACTCGTCGTCTCGAGCGCACGCGTCTTCTACGACGGCAACTCGGGCACCGGACTCTTCGACCTGCTCTCGTTCGCGAACCCCACCACCGTCGTCTCGTACGACGCGTTGGTAAGCGACCTTCACACCGGCCGCGTGTTCGCGCTGGGCACGAGGATGCACGGTGCGATCGACATCGGTGGCGGCGTTGTGAACGCCTTGCTCGAGATCAATCCCAGCACCGGCGCGCTCACTGGCGCCGCGATCTCGCTGAGCGTTCAGATCAACCTCGGCACCACATCGGGCTTCTTCTCGGGGTGGGATCGCGTCGTCGTTCACAACGGATCGCGCGCGTACAGCATCTCGCTCACCGGCGTGGTCACCGACCTCGGCGCGATGAGCACGCCGGCTCACATCGCCTGCGCGGGATGGGGTTACTGGGGCGTCGCGGAGACGTTCGGCGGCGCGCTCTATCTCACGTACGTTCGCAACAGCACGTCGATCGTTCGCACGCGCGTGCCCGACGGAGCGACGACGACCATCGGTACGTTCACCAATCTCGGCAACACCTGTGCGATCGCGTTCTCGCCGACGCGCAGCCGCTGGTACTTCCATCACAGCGGCGCATCGCAGTTCGCCACCGGCACGCAGATCGACGGCTACTGCCCCGGGACGTGGGCCGCGCCCGACACCGGTTGCCCCGCGGGAACATCGACGTGCGCGGGTTCGTGTCACTACGTCGCGAGCGACGACTCGAATTGCGGCGCCTGCGGAACGGCCTGCGCCAGCGGCACCGCATGCATCTCGAGTTCGTGCGGCGTGTCGTGTCCCTCGGGGCAGTCGTTGTGCGGCGGCGTGTGCCGGGACACGCAGAGCGACATCAACAATTGCGGCGGGTGCGGAGTCGTATGTCCCGCCGTTCCGAACGGTAGTCCGTACTGCTCGTCGGGCATCTGTTATCGGTCATGCAACGGGAATTACGCCGACTGCAACGGGCTCGCCGCGGACGGTTGCGAGATCAACGTCGGCTCGAGCGCGACGAACTGCGGCTACTGTGGGCACGCGTGTGGGACCGGCACGTCGTGTTGTTCGGCGACGTGCCGCGATACCTCGAGCGATCGATCCAATTGCGGCGCGTGCGGCACCACCTGCGCCAGTTCGCAGTACTGCGGCAACTCCACGTGCGTGTGCCCGCTCATGTGCGGGCTGTCGTGCGTCGATCCGCTCACCGATGCGAGCAACTGCGGCGCGTGTGGCGTCGCGTGTGCGACCGGCACGATCTGTTCGAACGGAACGTGTCGCGCGCCGATCACGACGTACACCACGTCGACCTCGCCGCTTGCATACATCGACGCGTGCGCGCAGGCCGTGCACTCGGAATATCTCGGCACCACCGACGACAGCTATGCCACGGTGTCGTTGCCGTTCGCGTTCCAGTTCTACGACGCCGCGCATCGCGAAGCGTGGTTCAGCACGAATGGCGTCGTGGGCTTCGCTTCACCGACGAGCAACTACTCGAACACGTGCCTCCCGGCCGGCATCGGCACGGTGATCTACGCGTACTGGGACGATCTCTACATCCGCGCGCGCATGTGCACCGCGACGACGGGGACGGCGCCGAACCGTCGGTGGGTGCTCACGTGGGACGACGCGCGGCTCTACGCGGACGCGAATTCGCACATCACGATGTCGGTGGTCCTGAGCGAGACCGCGAATACGGTCGATCTCTTCTATCCGACGGTGAGCGGACTCGGCTCGAGCGCGACGATCGGCGTCGAGAATGTCGGTGTCGGATCGACGCAGTTCTCGTGCAACACGGCCTCGCTCGCGAACGGCACGTCGATTCGGTTTACCGGGATGTGAGCCGCTGAGAGGTCAAACCCTCACTGCATCGACCCCGAGTTGATCACCGCTTCGCGCATCTGGATCTGCTGCCGGTACATGTCGCGAAGACGCTCTTCTTCCGAACGGGTGAACAAACCCACCAGACTCGAGATCGCCTCCACCGCGGAGATGCCGATGAGCACGTAGTCGTACGGGCCGACCGAATAGGGCGAGCCGTTGAAGATCGGACCGCGATACGCGATCGCGAGCATCACGACGGGGACGAGCGCGCCGACCACGGATCCGAGAATGCGCCGACGCTGCCCGTCCGCGGCCATCGATTCCAGCGCGCGTTCACCGAAGCGCGCGCGCAGGCGGCGTTCGTGTGCGGTCGCGAAAGGGAGCGCCATGTACTGCGCCGTCAGCCGCTCGCGTGCCGGTGTCCACGCGAGATCGAGGATGCCCGTCGCGATCGCGAGTCCGCCGAGCGTCCAGTAGACCGGTCGCAGATCC
>CBIHQZ010000588.1:0-5093 GCA_966212315.1 uncultured Myxococcales bacterium | reverse complement strand
TGACCAGACGGTCATTTCACCCGGGAAATTGGCTGCAAAACCGCGTTGACGCGTCGCGTTGGCGAGTGCTACCCGTGGCGAATCAGCGCGCGCAGGATTCGCAAACAGCGCGACACGCGAGCCTTACGGCGCGCGCAGGAGGATCGACGTGACGATCGAGACAGGGATCGATGGCATCGGCGTGGCCGTGCCGGGAACTTACATCGCGCTCGCGGACCTCGCGGTCGCGCGCAATGTGCCGCCGACGAAGTACACCGAGGGCCTCGGCACGGTGGAAATGGCAGTGCCGCTCGAAGACGAAGACACCGTGTCTCTCGCGGTGCGTGCTGCACGTGCGGCGCTCGCGTCGGCCGGTGTGTCGCCCGCGGAGATCGGATTGTGCGTGGTCGGCACGGAGACGGCGGTCGATCACTCGAAGCCCACGAGTGCGTTCGTGCACGGGCTCCTCGGCCTCGCGCGGAGCTGCCGCGTCTTCGAGACGAAGCACGCGTGCTATGGCGGCACCGCTGCGTTGCAGATCGCACTCGACTGGATTCGCGCGGGGACGGCCGCGGGGCGGAAGGCGCTGGTGATCTGCTCGGACATCGCGCGTTACGGACTGCACACCGCGGGTGAGCCGACGCAGGGCGCAGGGGCCGTTGCGATGGTGGTCTCGGCCTCGCCGCGCATCCTCGCGATCGATGCCGCGCCGTCGGGAACCTACGCACGCGACGTGTTCGACTTCTGGCGGCCGCTCTACGCAAAAGACGCGGTCGTCGACGGGCACTATTCGGTCGAGTGCTATCTCGACGCATTGAAAGGCGCCTACGGCGAATACCGCGGCGCGGCGCGTGCGCTCGGCGATGACGGCGAAGGGTTCTTCAGCGATCGCTTCGCGTCGCTGGTCTATCACGTGCCGTACGGAAAGATGGCGCGCAAGGCGCACCGTGCAGTGCGCGAACTCGATGGCGATGCGTCGCCCGATGCGAGCTTCGCGGCATGCGTTGCATCGAGCCTCGTTCTTCCGAGCCGCGTCGGGAACATCTACACGGGCTCGATGTACCTCGCGCTCGCGAGCGTGCTCTCGGCGCCCGAGGCGGATCTCACCGGGAAGCGCGTGGGACTCTTCAGTTACGGCAGCGGGTGCTGCGCCGAGTTCTACAGCGGCGTGGTGCAGCCCGAAGCGCACGCGCGTGTGCGCGCATTGCAGATCGGCACGATGCTCGACGCGCGAAGAAGACTCAGCGTGAGCGAATACGAAGCGGTGATGAACGCGCGCGAACACATCGACGAGCAACCGGCGACCGACCCGCGCGAGGACGCCAGCGGTGTGCGTTTTCTCGGCGTGCGCGAGCACCGGCGCGTCTACGGGTAACGTCCCGGGGGGGGACGGTATTAGCTTTCTGTCATTTCGCCGGATGCATTCTGGCTGCGCGTTTCGAGCGGGAAATAGGCGGCAGAACGCCCCTGGCACCCGGTTGGCGTCGTCCCGAAATGTCAGAAAGCTAATACCGTCCCCGGCGTCTCAGCGAGGCGGACGATCCGCTCGCGTCTCACGGGGCGATCCAGACCTCTCCCACGCTTCCCTCCTCGGTGCCGCAGACCGCATCGATCTCGGGTCGTGACGTGCTGTAGAAATGCGCGCCGGCGCAGAGCAACTTGCGCAGCAGCGGCAACGATCCGCACGTACCGCGCGTTGCGACGCAACCGATCGACCCCTCGTCGACGAAGAAGCCCGGGAGGCTCGCGGCCTCCGCGTCGTCGGACGTGTAGAAGTGGAAGTTGTTGGCAGTGTCGGCGAATCGCCGCAAGCGGATCGTGCCTTGCGGACACGGCTCCGGGTACGTGTAGAAGCGAATCCCTTCGGCGATCCACCCGGGCGTCCCGCTCAGTTCGCCGGCGGCCGTGCTGTAGACATGATCGCTGTTCGAAGTGCGAGCGAACCGGTAGATCGGCATGCGCGCGACGGCGGGGCATGCACATGCGGACCCGGGGCTCGAGCATGTGAGAGGCGCGGCGCAATCGCTGTCGGTGCAGCAAGCGCCCGCTGGAATGCACTGCGCGCCACAGGAGCGCGTGCCCGCGGCGCATCCACACGCGCCGCCCGCACACACGCGATTCGCACCGCAGTCGCCGTCGCTGCAGCAATTGCCGCTCGGGATACAACCGCCGTTGCAATCGCGCGTGCCGGCGGTGCATCCACACGCGCCGCCCGCGCACACGCGATTCGCACCGCACTCGCCGTCGCTGCAGCAATTGCCGCTCGGAATACAGCTGCCGTTGCAATCGCGCGTGCCCGCCGCGCACACGCACGCGCCGCTCGAGCACGTGTGATTCGCACCGCACTCGCCGTCGTCGCAACAGGCGCCGCTCGGGATGCAACTGCCGCGACAGGCATGCTCGCCCGCGCTGCATCCGGCCGCGTCGGGCATGGACTGAATGTCGCTCGCGTCGTGCACGTCGTTGGCGTCGCGCACGTCGGCCTCGCTGCTGGCATCGCGTGCGTCGAAGGCCGCATCCATGTGCACCGTGCCTGCATCGCCGGTCGGCATCGTCATCGTCGCGAGCGGAACGCACATCCCTTCGGCACCGCATGCCTCTCCGCGCTCTTCGCAGAGGTCCTGCTGCGTGCACGGAGACTTGTGCGTGCAGCCGGTCACGGGCGTCACGCAACGCAGCGTGAGAAACACGGGTACGGTGGTGCTCTGACGCGAGGTGAAGCGAAAGCGCGCGATGCGTCGCAGCACGATCGCGCCCGACCGCGCTTCGACACGAAGCGTGACCAACGAGTCGCGAGGATCACCGTCGTGCGGGACGATCGCGAACGATGCGGGGAGTCCGATGCCGGCGTCGCGTCCGCCGACGACGAAGGTGCGGTCGGGTCGCGTCGCCGTGGTGATGTCGCTCGCGCCACGCCGCGTCGTGATGCTGACGGTGAGCTGCTGGCTCACGGGCATGTCGGTGTCGACGACGACGAGCACCTCGGTTGAGGGGTACGTGCACGCGCCCGCGAGCGCGAGGGCAATCGGCGCGATCGAACGGGCGACGTGCGCGATGCGGGGCACGCGGGCATCGTAGTACGAGATGTGAGAGTGCGGTGGGCACAGGCGCGCCGGCACCCTCGTCACGGGCACTCGAACTGAAGGGAGTCCGGCAGATTGATCCGGCACGCGGTGGCGCACGCCGGCGGCGTCACGCAGTCGCAGTTCGCCGTGCCGTTGCACGCCGGCGGCATCGGATGACAGTTGACCACTGTCCGTGTGCGCCCCTCGATGATCTCGCAGTACTCGCCGACCTGGCACGAGTACCCCGACGTGCAATTGACCGTGCACGCCTGCTCTGTGCACGCGAGCGAGCCCGGCGACGCACAGGCGCACGAGTTACATCCGTCTCCGGCAGGACACGTCTGTCCCACGGGACACATCGTTCCGTCGGGAAGAACGCATCCGGTGCCGGCATCGGGCAACACACGCGCATCACGTGGTGCCGCGCCGTCGGAGGGAACGACCCAGGAGGCGCATCCGGTCATTGCGAGCAAGATGACGAAGAAGAGCGAGGGGGCGGAGCGCGAACACGTTGCGAGCATTGCCGCACAGCGTAGCAACCGATGCGATCGGGCGGACCGCAAACGGACATTTCAATGCAAAGGCCGCGTGCCGCTTCGCCGCGCGGCTCAGCGCCGGCACATGCGCTCAGCGTCGTCGCATGCGCGCAGGTATTCGATGGCCGCTTCGAGCCGCGACGAATAGTTCGCTGCGAACACCGTGAACCACTCACGCGACTCTGCATCGAGTCGCGCGAGCCAGTACCGCGCGCGCTGCTCGGCCGCGGCGCGGCTCTGCCGTTCGGGGAGCGTGGCTCGATCGTGCGAACCGACCGCTTTGCGATGATCGGCGCTGGAACACGTACGTGCGATGCGTGACAGATCGAACAAGTCGGGATGCCACATGCGGCCTCGGGATACGCGGTCGGTGCAATGCGCGGATGCGGATGTCCGCTCTTCGTCGTGTGCTGACGCGCGTAGCGAGAACAGGTAAGGCGGCGCGAGTGGCGCTGCAATGTGGCATGCGCGTCGCACGGCGGCGCTGACGCGTTTGAAAAGAGAGCGCGTGCGTCTTGCGCATCCCGCGATGCTTCGCGACCGGCGTGGTCGGGGCCCTGGCGGTGCGGGTAAGTACGATCGCAGCGCGAAGCCCGTCGATCGATCGCTGCTGGCCGGCGATCGCGTTTCGACTACGGTGCGCGCGCGATGCGCCTTCGATCGATCACACTCGCGGCACTGTTGCTGGCGATTCCGCGGCGTGCGTCGGCGCAGACCGCGCGGTCGATCGCACCCGACGGCGCAACGCGTGTCGAACGCTCGCGCGCGCGCTGGCAACGCGCTGCACCGAGCGCGTCGTGGGAGGCGACCGTCCAAGCGGGTCGCTGGATCGATGCGATGGAACCGCGGCAACGAGTGCTGTTCGCGGGCGGCCGTGCCGAGCGCGACTCCGGCTTCGGCGGCGGCGCTTCGCTCACGTACTTCACGAGTCCGGTCGTCGACGACGGGACGCCTGTCGTTCTCCGCCCGTATCTGCAGCGCGCATCGAGCATCACGCTGCGCAGTCGCTTCGATGTCGCGCTCCATTCGCAAACGTTTGCTTCGTACCACCTGGTGAGCGCCGATCGCTTCTGGCAGATCGGCGTGTCCGGCGACTTCTACGTCAGTCGATCGATCGCGATGCACGTCGGAATGACACACCAGCGCGGCGAGTTGCTCTTCGGCGACCCCCATGGACCGCTCTTGACGAGTTCCGACACCCTCGTTGAAACGGGCATCGCACTACGACTCGGCGACACGCAGATCGGCATCGACTATCGCCTGCGCTTGTGGATCCCCGTACCGCCGTACGGCGTCTCACTCAACTTCCGGCGCGTCGTTGCACGCCGCATCGACCTGAAGGCCGAGATCCGTGTCATAGGGGGCGTCGTCGCATCGACCAGCGCCGGATTCTCCGTCACGCGTGATCTCACCGTCTCACTGGCCGCGATCGCCGGATACGCCTACGGCTACTACGGCGACATCCCCATCCTGTTCACGGACCATGGGGCGGTACCTTCCGGCACGGCGTATC
>CBIHQZ010000587.1:0-5111 GCA_966212315.1 uncultured Myxococcales bacterium | reverse complement strand
GGGAAGCGAACCGCCGAATTGGGAATGCGTGCGATGGGACTGCGGGACGCGCGTTCGCTGCGAACGTGAGAGCAGCGGACATCCCGCTCCATACAACTGCGAGTCACGAATTACAGACTCGATGTCGGTAATTGCAGAATGCGCTTCACGTGTCGTTGCGCGTCCGCATCTCGCGGCGCACCCGCTGTAACCACCGGGGACGCGCGAATCGCGTGGCGAGCGCTGACGCGTCGATGCCGAGTTGCGCGAACGCCGGGATCCACACGGCCGGGATGCTTTCGTGAAAGAGCGCGTACGTGCCGCGGGCCGGACGATAACCGTGAGCGGTCGCGAGTTCCGCGTCCCGTCCCCGCAACGACGCGGCAGGGATCTCGGCGGGGTCGCCGAAGAGCGACCGATGCGCGATGTCGAACAGGCCGAGCAGATGCTCTCGCACGAATGCGCGGGTGGTCTCTGCTTGTTCGGGATCGTCGAGCGCCCAGGCGAGATAGCTCCATCCGAGTCGCGCGTGCTGCACTTCGTCGGCGAGGACGATGCGCATCACTTCGCGCACGACGGGATCGCGCGCGTGGCGATGAACGTCGGCGAGCATGATCGACGAGAAGGTCTCGGCCGCGACCGAGAGGAAGAGCGCTTGATGGAGTGCCTGCTCGCGCGCGGTGAAACGCGAATCGTCGGGGACGCGCGGGATTCCGGGTTCGGGACGCTCGGCGCGGCCCGAGTAGCACGTCGTCAATTGCGCGCAGAGTTCGGCGTGTCGTAGTTCGTCGAGTGCGGCTGCGGCGGCGACCGAGAGAAAACGCGCCGGTGCACCCGCGGCCATCAGATCGAGTACGAACGTCGAGAAGATCCCGGCCGAGCGATGTTCCGCGCGCATCGATTCGCGCCAGAGATCGGCAAGCGAGGTGCGCAACGTCGGCGGAAGCTTCGCGGCGCCCGATCGCGACCAGTCGATCTTGGCGACACGCGGATCCATCAAGCGAACATGTTCGCGTTCGAGCACGTCGATGGGTGCCGTTCGCGCGGCGCGTACGGGGCGCTTCGGTTGCTTCGTCACGCCGGTCCGCGCCGACGCGACGCACCCGCGCAGCCGGGCTCGTGGCCGCCGCCCTTGTCGGCACGCGCATCACGTCGCGTCTGCGCGCGTTCGAGCGCGGTCTCGGCATCGAACGAGGTGTTGGTCTTCATCCCCGGAAACTCCCTCGAGTGCGCCGGCGGCCCCGGACGCGGTCGCGTGCGATGCCCGACGGGCGGCGGCGGCTGCGGATGCGGCGCACGGCCCGGAGGAGGCGGCGAGGGAACGCGCGTGCCGGGCGGCGGTGGCACTTGTCGCAACGGCGGCGGTCCCGGCGGCGGAAGAACGACCTCTGCCGGCGGTGCCGGCGGCGGCGTTGGGTTGTTCACCGGCGGCGACGGAACACGCCGACCCGGTGCCACGACGGTGCGTTGTCCCGGCGGCGGCATCGCCTCACCCGCGGCGCGAGGAGCGGCGCTCGACGGGGGATCGGCGAGCGCGATCGCAGGCATCGCCACACTCGCACACAGACCGAGTGCCGGAAGGACGACGCCGTGAAGGATGCGCGAGGGAACTCCGCTGCGAGAGCGCCTGGTCATGCGCGCATCGTACGCGATGCCTCGCTACGCGACAGTGCGGGCACGGCGAGTCGCGCGATCACATCACCGCGGGCTGCTGAACGCGTCCCGACGCAATCGGCAGGCCCACGAGCGTGTCGCCGAAGCACACCACGCCGCCGCCCACTTCGAGCGTCGCGCAGAACGCGCCGTTCACACCGTCCGCGTCCACGCTGGTGATCGTCTGATTCATCAACGCGTCGATCGGGCGACTGAAGTTGTCGGCCGGCGGATGCGTTTGTCCCGTGCTCATGTCCCAGCACACGATGGTGTGATCCATGCGTCGCGCGCACGCTTCGTTGTGGATGAACGCGAGTTGATCGACCGGGCCGATGCCCGTCGGAGCCATCGTCGCGTTCGGCCCCCAGCACACGACGGCGCCGGATCCGTCGATCGCACACGAGTGTTCGTCGTCGACGCGAACGAGTCGCGCGTTGGTCAGCGATGCAGGCGGCGTGAGCAACGAGGGCGACGTGGTCGCCGTGCCCCAGCAATGAACCGCGCCTGCGGCAGTGCGGCCACATACGTGACGCATCGCGGAGATCTGAACGAGAGGCGGAAGGCCGCTGGGAATCGGCGGAGGCGTACCGGTGCGCGGACCTGCGTCGATGCCGCCGCACATGACCGAGCCGTCTGCGACGACGGCGCAGTAGAACTGATTGCCGCAGGCCACATCGAGTGCGCCCGCGGGCGCCGAGAGCAGTGTGTTCCCGCCGAAGATGATGCCGTAACACGTCGCGCTGCCATCCATCCGCCGCGCGCAGAGGAAGTCGGTCGACGTGCGCGCGAGGCAGACCTGCGTGACGTCGGTGCGCATCGCGAGTTCGGAGGGCGTGCTCTCGTGCGCGATGAACTCCACGCGGCCGTCGTCGCGAACGAGAATCGCGCCGTCCGAGCTGACGCTGACGCCGACGAACTTCGCCTGGTGATGGCACGCAAAGTCGGCGCCGAGGGTGTTGCCTTCGGAGCAGTCGCACAACCCTTGCGCGTTGCACGTGCCGCCGGTGCCGCAGCCCGCGCCCACGTGACAGTCGGGCACGCACGTCATGTTGATCGTCGGGACGTAGCCCGGTTCGCAGTGACACACGTTCGAGCAGATCGACGTGTCGAACTCGCACGTGCCGTGACCGCCACAATCGCTGCCGCACGAGCCGCTGCAGTGTGTCTGATGCGACTCGTCTTCGAAGCCGGGGAGCCCGGTGAGCCCGCATGTCGTGAGGCACGATTGCGCCGCGTTGCCGAAGTCACTGCAGCTGCCGCCGCGAAGGCAATCGACGATGCACTGGCGCTTCTCGGGCCGCAGCAATCCGAGCGCCGCCCATGGGCTGGTGCCGCCGTCGTCGCCGACGCGACCGAGGAGTGCGACACACTGGTCGACGGTGAGTCCGGCCTGGCACGTGACGGCCCACTGACAGACCTGGTCGAGGAAGTCGTGCACCGTCGACGCAGGCACGCGCGACGCTTGTGCAGCAACGCACGAACCCGGATCGCCGCATGTGGCCGAGCACTCGCCGACGCCCGACCAGTACGCAGGGTCGATCGCGGTCTGAAGGCCGTTGCAGCGATCGAGGCAGCTCGCACCGCTGGTCATCGTCCCGGAGTCGGCGCCGGCGTCCATGCACGATCCGGCGTCCGCGCAGATGTCCGAGCACGAGTGCCCAGCGGGAGCAGAAGTGCACGCAGCGAGCAGCGCGGTGAGTGCGAATGCGGCGGTGAGCAGAAGAGTGTGGTGGCGATTCGTCGAGCGCATTGCAGCCATCTTCGCAACGAAGCCGAAGCGCTGGCAATCGCGGGTGAGTGCTTCTTGCGTCGCTCGCATTCTGCAACGGTACTGTCGCGCGCGCGGAGACACCGAGACGGCGCCGCGACGTCCGTCGGTACCCGAGCGATCGGAGCGTCGCGAGACAGTGCCGACGAGTCGAAGCGCCGCGTTACGCTCCACTGCGATCATGCCCGCCCTACGTGCCATCGAACGCATCGCCCACAAGATACCCGCCACTGTGATGCTCGATGCGCTCGCCGGTGCGAGTCGCTGCGCGTATGTCGGCGGTGCGCTGGTCACGAATGCGAAGACCGAAGGCAACCTCCTTCGCATCGATCTCGCAACGTCCGCAATCGACACGCACACGCTTCGCGAGAGCACCCATTCCGGGGACCCGCTTCATCTCTGCTCGCTCGCGCCGGCAAGCCCCGATCTCCTGCTCGCGGCATCGCTCGACGACGCCTACCTCTATGGCTTCGACGCGAGCGGACTCCCGGTAGTGCAGGGCGAATGGCCTCTGCAGAGCGCGAGTGCATCGGGCACGTCGATCGCTGTCGGTGCAGACGCCAGCGGAAGAGTCCGTGTCGCGGTAGCGTGCGAGTATCTGCTCGCGCTCCTTCCCGACAACGAATCACTCGTCGTGGAGGATGCCGCGCGACCCTTCGCCAAAGCGTGCGTGTCGCCTCGGGGCGACGTCATCGCGACAGGTCGCAGGGACGGCTCGGTCGAGATCCGCGACGCGAAGACGCTCGCCGTTCGACGGACACTCGTCGGGCTCGAGGCGACCGTTCTCGCGATGGCGTTCAGTCCCGACGGCACGCGGCTCGCGGCGGCCGACGACAGGACGCGCGCACGTGTATGGGACATCGCGTCGGGCGATGGTCGCGCGCTCGACGGCGTCGCGAAGATCGTGCGCTTCGCGTGGCTCTCGGACGGCAGTGGAGTCATCGCATTCTCGCTCACGCGCCACCTGGCGGGATGGGACATGCGCGATGTGCGCGAGCCGTGGTCGCCGTGCCTCGATCTGCACTTCCACGAACTCGAGAAGCGCTACTTCCTCGATGGTGCGTTGATCGACGACACACACGTCGCAGTCGTCGTGGAGGATCGTGGCGTGATGATGGTGACGTTCGACTGACGATCGCGTCTGGTGCCCCGATGCTGGGACGCCGGCTCTCCGCGTACACTGCACCCAGGTCCGAACTCTTTCGAACCGCGCACGTCGTCGTGTCTCGCGACCCTCGCGAACCGTTCGTACGTCTCGTGCGGACCGCCGAACCCATCCGGTCCCCACGCGAGGTTCACGACGTCGCGGACGGGCTCGATCGAACGGTCCCTCGAAGCGAGCGCGCGACGATGGGCATGCTGACCGACGTGCGCAACGCGCCACTTCGCAACGATCCTGGATTCGAGGAGACGATCGCGCCGATCGTCACCGCCCTCGCCGACGGATTCGGTCGTCACGCGGTGCTCGTTCGAACGGCGGTCGGCAAGCTGCAGGTCGCGCGGCAGAGCCGTGGGTCGAAGGGAACTGCGACGCAGGTCTTCGACGACGAACGAGACGCCGTCGCGCACCTTACGAAAGTGCGCTCGACACGCTGAGCGGCGGGATGCAGCCCGCCGCCGTCGTAGTGGACTCGCGCGATGACTCCCGCTGTGGCACTAGAACACCGATCAGTTTGAAGTCGTCGCGAGGTCGTGGAATTTCGAGCGGGCT
>CBIHQZ010000586.1:0-5112 GCA_966212315.1 uncultured Myxococcales bacterium | reverse complement strand
GTCGTTTTCTTCCCCGCCCTCGTCAACGAGGTCGGAGTCGTCGGCGATGTCTTCGACTTCTTCCTCACCGAGCTTCGCCTTCATCGTCTCGGCCTGGTCGGCGACGTCGGGCAGTGCGCTCAAGTGCTTGTCGAACGCCTCGCGCGTGACCAACCCCTTCTTGATGTTGCGCTCGATGACGCGCTTGTCGATCAGACTCGGGCTCAGTGAATCCTTGGTAGCCATTGTGCGCGATGCTCCTCGTGGGGGCGCGGAAACTACGAACCGCGACGCGTAACGTCAAGCGCGGTAGCGTCGCCGCCGTGTCGAACTTCTCTCTTTGTCTGCGCGCTACGCGATGCGCCGCCGCTCTGGCCTGCACGGTCTTCGCGCACGTCGCCCACGCCCAGTCGCACGGCGAAACCCATGCGTGGGGCATCTCCGGCGAGGCCCGCGTCGCTTCTCCATCGCCCGCCCCGACCTCGTCCGAACCCGCGGTCGCGCGCACCCACGTCGAATTCGTGACCGACGGACGACCCCAGATCGTCGCGGTCTATCTCGGCGAGGTGACGCGCGGAACGCAGCGAATCAGCAGCACGGAAAACATCTATCGCGATCTGTGCACCACGCCATGCGCGCGCGAATTCGTTCCCGGTTCCTACGACCTCTACACACGCGGCCCCGGCACCGTCAGCGGTCTGCATCGCTATCGAATCGGCGCTCGCAACATGCGCTTTCATCTGCGCACTCGCCCCGCGTGGACGGGTGCGCTCGCGGGGGCGAGCCTCGCGGTCGGCGTGCTCGCGACGCTCGGCAGCGTCGCGCTTCTCGCCAACGGCGCGATCAATCACGGCGACCTCGCCCCCGGATGGATCGTGCTCGGCATCGGCGGCGCGTTCGGGGTATTCGGAACAGTGCTCGAGTTCTACGCGCAAGGCACGGGACCCTCGCGAGTCGAGCAGTTGCCCTGACAGCGTGTAAGCTGCGCGCATGATTCGCTTGCCGTCGTCCTTCGCGCTCGCCTTCTTCTTCTCGTCGATGCTCGCTGCGTGCGGCGCGCAGTACGTCGATCCGTACGCCGATGGTTCGAGCGATGCCGGGCGTGTCGATGGCGCGCGACCGGATGCGTTCGTGACCGACACGGTTACACGCCCCGATGCGACCGACGCGCAGTCGCGACCGGACGTGCAGACCGCGTTCATGACCGCCGAGCACGAACCGTTTCCGACGATCCCCAATCGCGGTGGACGTCACATGACACATCCGCAGCTGGTCGTCGTGACGTACTCGGATGACCCGCTACGCGCCGACGACGTTCGCTATTCGACCGCGATGATGTCGTCGAACTGGATGAACACCGTCGGCCGCGAATACGGCGTGACGGGCGGATCACTGCTGGGCACCGTCGAACTTCCGGGACCGGCGCCACACGCGATCAGCTCGCCCGAGATCGAGACGATGATTCGCGACAACGTGCAGAACGGCACGTTCCCCCGACCGGCCGACGGCTCGCTCCAAGACGTCCTCTACATGGTGTTCTACCCGCCGGCGACGCAGATCACGCTCGAGTACATGGGCGAGTCGTCACGCAGCTGCGAGACCTTCGGCGGCTATCACTACGTCACGCGCCTCGGCGGCGTGAACGTCGCCTACGCAGCGATCCCGACGTGCAGCGGCGGCGGGCCGGGTCTCAGCGATGTCGACGGCGTGCAGATCGCGGCGTCGCACGAACTCATCGAAGCGGCCACCGACGCGGATCCGTTCGAGCATCCGGGATGGAGCTTCAGCGAGAACGCATTCACCGCGTGGATCATGCTCGGCGCCGAAGTCGCGGACCTCTGTGTGGGTCAGCCCGCCTACGAATCGAACTTCCCGTTCGCGCGCGTGTGGTCGAACGAAGCAGCGGCGCGCGGCGGCGATCCGTGCATTCCGACCGACCCGGCCGACGTGTTCTTCAACGTGTCATCGACCCCGGATCAACTGCTCGAGGCAACCCCGGGCACCACGATGCACATCGATCTCACCGGCTGGTCGACCGCGCGCATCCCGAACTGGACCCTCGAGGTCGTCACCACCGGGACTGCGCAGTGGGTCCATCGTCTCGGCGCACGCACGATGAACAACGGCATGACGACCACGCTCGACATCACGATTCCCGCCTCGGCGCAGTCGGGAACGTACGAAGCGTTCACCCTCTATTCGATTCGGAATCGCACCGAGTACCACGTCTGGCCTGTGGTCGTGTACGTGCCCTGACGTTCGATTCGATGTGACCCGGCCGCAGTCGGCGTATTTCGCGAGTCCCGGACGGTTCGCGAAGCCCGTCGCGAAGACATCGACCGGGTCGCACCGAACAATTGCCGCTCGACGCCCGCGGACGGTACCCTCCGTCCCGCCCTACATGGACAACTTGCTCCGCAACCGCTCGGCACTCGTAGGCCTCGTCCTCGTCGTGCTCGGTGTGATCGTCGCCGCCTTGGCACTCCACTCGTTCGACCATCCCGAGGGACGCTACGGCGTTCTCGCGGTCGCAGCCTTCGGCCTCGTGGCCGTGGTCTTCGCCGCCGGTGGCGCCACCGATGTGCTCACGCGCGCATCGGGTGCAGCGCGTCGCGCCAGCGATGGCGAGAAGCCCACGGTGCCCGGCGATCTGCCGGCGGCCGGGGTGCTTCTCTACGACGAGCTCGATCGAATGGCGGCGCGTATCGCGAAGAGCAAGGCGCTCGACGAAGGCCTGCCGAAACTCGCCGATGCGCTCCGTCGCGCGGCGAGCGGTGATCGTCCCGGTGCGCTTCCCGAAGCGATGCCCGAGCGCGATGCGATCAGCACGGCGCTCGAAGACATTGCGACGCGCGGTCAGAAGGTTCGCGCGGCCGACAGCGAACTCGAAACCCGCGGCGCACGGATTCGCACGCTCGAGGGCGAACTCGAGTCGCGAAACGGTCGCGTTCGCTCGCTCGAGGGCGAGATCGAAATGCTCCGCAGCCGTCAGTCCGAAGTGATCGCTGCGCCGACCCGCGGCGGTGACGATCAGCTCCGCCGCGAGATCGAAGGCGCGGCCGACGAGCTCGAAAGCGGACTGAGCACCGCGATCTCGGGTCTCTCCGAGCAGCTCGGCGCCGTCGATCAGGCGACCCGCACGCTGCGCGAGATGGCCTCGGGTCTGTCGGAACTCGCGCGCAACGTCGAGAAGCTCGCGACCAGCGCCGAAGAGAGCAGCAGTTCGATTCTGGAAGTGAGCGCGACCAATCAAGAGGTCGCCGAGAACATCGCCAACCTCGCGCGCTCGGTGTCGCAGACGGTCGCCAGCATCGAACAGATGACCGCGTCGATTCGCGAAGTCGCCCGCAACGTCGACGGCCTCTCGCTCACGGCCGAAGAGACCTCGTCGAGCATGAACGAGATGGACGTCTCGATCGATCAGGTGCAGTCGAACGCCAACGAGACCGCGCGCCTCTCGGAAGAAGTGTCGCAGGACGCAGAACGCGGCGCGGAAGCCATTCTCAAGACCATCGGCGAGATCAACCGCATCAAGGAAACGTCGCAAGAAGGCGTGTCCGTGATCTCGAACCTCGGTTCACGCATCGAAGCCATCGGTCAGATCGTGAACGTCATCGACGACGTCGCGGAACAGACCAACCTCCTCGCGCTCAACGCCGCCATCATCGCCGCGCAGGCCGGTGAACACGGCAAGGGCTTCGCGGTCGTCGCCGACGAGATCAAGGACCTCGCGGAACGCGCCGGTGCGAGCACGAAAGAGATCACCGATCTCATCAAGACCATCCAGACCGAGTCGAAGAACGCGATCAGTGCAGTGGAGCGCAGCGCGACGATGGTCGATCGCGGCGTCGAAGTGAGCAACGAGGCCGAGCGCGCGCTGAAGAAGATTCTCGAGTCGTCGCGCAAGAGCACGAACATGGTGCGCGCGATTGCACGGGCCACGGTCGAGCAGGCGAAGGGCAGCAAGCAGGTCACCGACGCGATGGGACGCATCGCGGAAACCGTGCAGCAGATCGCGGCGGCAACGGCGCAGCAGGCGCGCGGTTCCGAGCAGATCATGAAGTCGGCCGAGCAGATGCGAATGATCACCGAGCACGTCGAGCGAAGCTCGCAGGAGCAGGCGCGCGGCGGACGGCAGATTTCGCAGGCGATGGAAGCGATCGCTTCGTCGGTCAATCAGTTGAACGAATCGCATCGCGGCCAGGCGCGATCGAGCGAGTCGGTCATCACGACGGCCATGCGCATCGAAGAGATCTCGCGCGGAAGCGAAGTTCAGCTCCGCCGCGTGAACTCCAGCGTCGACCGTCTGCGGCGCATCGCCCGGTCGTGAAGTAGGATTGCCGCCGAATGTTCGGCATCGGTGTACCCGAGCTTGTTCTGATCGCCATCGTGGCGTTGATCGTCGTCGGGCCGAAGCGGCTCCCCGACGCGTTGCGGACCATCGGTCGCGCGCTCGGTGAGTTCCGCAAGGTCACGACGGATCTGCGCAACGAGGTCGGCTTCGACGATGTCGTGCAGGAGGTTTCCAAGCCGCTGCGCGAAGGCATGATGCAGATCGAGAAGGACGTGCGCTCGTTCGAAGACCCGAAGAGCAAGTACGCCGACGCGGAGTATCCCGAGAGCGGTCCCGACGATTACGGCGCGCTCCCCGCGACTTCGAGCGCGTATCCGAACACGCCGGCTCCCGCCTATCGCCCCGCCGAAGCACGCGCCCTCGAGGATCGCGTTTCGCGCGCTGACTACGTGGACGACGACTCTTGAGCACCGCCCCCGCGAAGCCGCGTCCGCAAGTGAAGGAACCCGAGGCCGCCGGACGGATGTCGTTCGGCGAGCACCTGGAAGAATTGCGCACGCGCATCTTCCGCGCGCTGCTCGCAGTCCTCGCCGGCGTCGTGGTCGGGTGGAACTACAAAGAGCAGCTCCTCGCCTGGCTGCTGCGTCCACTCGAGATCGCCTGGTTCTGCCGCGGTCGCGGCTGCACCCCGCTCGGGATCTCCGCGTGGATGATCCACCCTGCGCGCTTCATGGAAGCGCGAGCGCGAGCCGGTTCGCCGCCCGGTGCGACGCTACACTTCGCGGGTCCGACCGACGCGTTCGTCGCGTACTTCAAGCTCGCTGCGATGGGCGGCACCC
>CBIHQZ010000585.1:0-5124 GCA_966212315.1 uncultured Myxococcales bacterium | reverse complement strand
GCAGTTCGACAAGCAGGTCGCCGAGAAACTGAAGAAGGGTTACGTCGACGACGGCGAGGCGCCGACTGCAACCGCGAGCGCGAGCGCGCCGGCGAGCACGCCGAATGTCGAGGCGAAACCCGCGGCGAAGAAGAAGCCGGCGGCAGCGGCAGCAGTCGAACACCCCGCGCCGGTCGAGCGCGAACCCGAGGCTTCGCCGAGTGCCGACGAAGCGATGCCGGCGCCTACGACGTCGATCGCATCCGCCCCTGCAGGCGGGCCCTTCGTGCGCCCGCCGGTGCGCATCCGCGTGAATGACACGGATCGAGCGCGTGCCCTGGTCGGCGGACTCGCGAGGCCGCAGGTGTTGCCAGAACGAGAAACGTGGGACGCCGAGCGCTGCATCGCGCGATTGAACAAGCTCGGCAAGCCGACCGACTACCAGTACCGCGCCGACTGGGACCGCGCGGCGATCGATCTCTCGCTGAGCGAGCACGAAGCGAAGATCTACTGGGCGTTCATCGCAAAACACACGCCCATCTCTGCCGCCATCGATTGGGCGCGTCGTGGAAACATCCCCGATGTGCCGGCACCGGGCGTGTCGTCGAACGTGTATGCGTACTCGGGTGCGGTCGCGACGATCGTGTTCTGCGGCTTCGGCATCGAGGGCCTCGTCGCGCTGCTCCAACAGGCGCAGCTTCGCCCCGACGTCCGAAGCGCGGTCGAGACGGACATCGTCCCGTTCCTCGACGAAGCGCAGCGCAAGACGATGCGCGACGCGCTCCACGCGCAGGCTGCGGCACTGAGCAATCCGCCTTGGCTCACACGGTTGCTCGTTCACCTCGGTGAGCCGGTCGATTTCGCGCGGAACGAGATCGCGAAGTGGGCAAGCGGATCGATGGGGGCGAATGCTGTCGGTTCGAACTACGGGCACTCGGCGAACGACGCGCTCACCACGCTGTTCGTGCTCGGCGTCGCCGACGAGATCGCGCGCGAGGCCACGCGGCTCGGCGCGAATCCCGCGACTGCGCCCGAAGCGCGCGCGTTCATCGCTGCCGCGGGCGTGAAGGCAATCGACCTGGTCGCGAAGTCCGCCATCGCGGCGGGTTCGAAGGCCGACGCGGAATCGATCGCGAAAGCGATGTCACTCGTCGAAGCGCCCGAGGCCGCGATGCCGATGCTCGACGTGATGCTCGAATCCAAGGCGCCCGGCGTCGCGCGCGAGTGGCTCGACGCGCACCCCGCGTTCGGCGCCGAAGGGCTGATCGCGCTGGCGCTCACACAAGGCGCGCGTGGCGAAGCGGCGATGACCTATCTCCGCGGACTCGCGAAGCGCGGACTCACCGGCGAGATCGACGCGGCCCTCGAGACGCTCCCCGAGGCGGCGCGCGCAGCGGCACGCGAGAAGATCTTCGCTGCGGTCGATGCCGAACTCCCGATCGCGACGGATGCCGAACTCCCCGAGTGGGCCGAGCGTTGCTTCGGTGATCCGACGAAGCTCACGGTGCCCGACGTCGAAGTGTCGGCCGAGGAACTGGCCGCGAAGCCGCGCGTCGAGTTGTCGGATACGGATCGCGCGAACATCGTCGCGCCGCCGTTGCCCGCGTACGAACCGCTCGCGCCGGCCGCGCCGTTCGACTTCGAAGCGTGTCTCGCGAAGGTCCTCGCGGCCTCGACGACGCAGACGTACGGGACGCAGAGCTATCACTACTGGAACTACAACACGCTCGTTCCGACGCTGCCGCTGACGAGAGACGAAGCGCTGTTCTGGAACGCCGTGTACGTCACCGCGAGCTACGGCGTCGATGCCGCGACCGTCGAGAAGGAGCTTCGCAAGCGCACGTACGACGGCTCCGCGCGCATTCAACATCGGCAGAACATGATGCTGGTGGCGACGTGCTACGCGCTCGAAGGCTTCGCGGGCCTTGCCGTCACGAACGGCGAGAACGCGTGGGGGGCGCCGCAGTACGTCGACGCGGTGATCCAGCGGGTGGTGCGGCATCTCTCACCCGAACAGCGCAACGAGTTCAGGGATCACCTGCTCGCGCGACGCGATCCCTCGGTGGCCGCGCTGCTGCTCGCGCGTCGACTCGGCGCGCCGAAGGACGCACTCGCCGCGGCGGTGCGACGACTCACGTCGGTGGGCGGCACGCGGCAGAGTCCTGCGTTCGAACTGCTCTTCGTCTTCGAAGATCCGGCCGAAATCGTGCGCGAAGCGGAACGCCTCGGCATCGCGCCGTGGGACCCGAAGACGGCGAAGCAGTGGATCGCTGCAACGGGAACGCTCGGCACGCGCGCCCTCTCGGAATCGATTCTCCACTCGTACGGCGACAAGCCCGGAATGCTGAAAGCACTCGCGCTCGTCGCGGCGCCCGAAGTCGCGCCGGCGATGCTCGCGTTGCGAAAGTCGTCGAGCCTCAAGGAGACGGTGCGTCAGTGGCTCGAGGGCCATCCGGTGTTCGTGATCGACGGACTGCTTCCACTCGTCGGCACGAAGGACAAGCTCGCGCCCGCGGCGGTCGACATGCTGCGCGAGTTGCGTCGTCGCGGGTACGGCCACGTCATCGCAGCGCGATCGAAGAGCAACGACGCGGTGCAGAAGCAGGTGCTCGATCCGAAGGCCGGCCTCGCGAAACCGGTCGATGCCGATCGTGCCATGGCACCGCTCCTTCCGCAGATCACCATCGCCACCAAGAACGGCGCGCGCCGACTCGATCCGACGCACGTTGCAACGATCCTCGCGGAGTTGCGCGTGTCGACACTCGGCGCACCGACACCGCGTCTCTTGCTCGTGCGCGAACACGCCGATCGACACTCGCTCGATGCATTCGTGTGGGCACTCTTCCAGCAATGGCTCGCGGACGGCGCACCGAGCAAAGAGAAGTGGAAGCTCGAAGCGCTCGGGCATCTCGGTCACGACGCGAGCGCGCTCAAGCTCGCGGCGCTCGTGCGGCAATGGCCCGGTGAGAGTCAGCATCAGCGCGCAGTCGCGGGGCTCGAGTGCTTGCGCGCGATCGGCACCGACACGGCCCTCATGCAGATCCACGGCATCTCGCAAAAGGTCAGCTTCAAGGGGATCAAGGAACGTGCGGGCGAGTGCCTCGACGGCATCGCGGCGGATCGCGGATTCAGTCGCGACGAACTCGCCGATCGCATCATTCCCGACGGCGGTCTCGACGAGCGCGGTTCGCGTGTATTCGACTTCGGACCGCGATCGTTCACGTTCCTCCTCGGCACCGATCTCAAACCGATGGTGCGCGACGCCGCCGGAAAGAAGTCGACGGATCTGCCGAAGCCGGGCGCGAAGGACGACGCTACGAAATCCGCTGCTGCGGTGGCCGATTGGAAGGTGCTGAAGAAGCAGGTCGCCGATGTCGCCAAGA
Source organism: uncultured Myxococcales bacterium (assembly GCA_966212315.1). Classification (GTDB taxonomy): domain Bacteria; phylum Myxococcota_A; class Polyangia; order Polyangiales; genus CBIHQZ01. Next base: position 1,762 of record CBIHQZ010000585.1, on the reverse strand, counting down.
CGCAGGCGACGCGCCTCGAACTCGCGATGGTGGTCGGTCGTCGCTGGACGGTCGAAGAGTTCGAGTCGCTCTTCGTGAAGCATCCGCTGATGATCCACCTCGTGCGCCGCTTGATCTGGAGCGCGTACGGCGCGGACGGAAAACCGCTCGGCACGTTCCGCGTCGGCGACGACAACACCTACTCCGACTCGAAGGACGCCGCGTGCGATCTCCCCGACGGGACCGTGCGCATCGGCGTGGTGCACGCATCGCACTTGAGCGAAGCCGATCGCGCCGCCTGGGGAGAGGTCATCTCCGACTACGAGATCATCCCGCCGTTCGTTCAACTTGGACGCCCGACCTTCCCGCTCACGGACGACGAGAAGCGCGCTTCGCTCGTGAAGCGTTTCACCGGTCACGACGTCGACGCGAAGGTGCTGGTGTTCGGACTCGAAGCACTCGGATGGACACGCGGTGCGCCACAGGACGGCGGCGGATTCGCGGCCCATCACAAGTCGTTCGGGTCGCACACCGCAGTGGTGACGTACGCCGACGGATGCTGGGTCGGCACGAACGGCGACGACTGGAGCCGGCAGAAGATCCAAGGCATCGGCTTCGTCGGCGAAGGCGGTCGCGAGGTCGACGGCTTCTTCGGATGGAGCCATGACGGGAGCAATTCGGTGAAGCTGTCGGACATCGACGCGGTCATCGTGAGCGAGGCGATTCACGACGTGCAGCGCCTCTACGAGAGAGGAAAGCCGGCGTGAAGAAGCCCGAGATCCAGCGGCCATCGGCCGAAGTCCAGTTCGCCGACGAACTCGCGTTGCTGACGCGCGAAGCGGGCGATGCACCGCGCCCGACGGGATGGCTGCTCCCGCCGCGACTCGTGCTGCGGTTCCTCACCGGCGACGCGGATGGCAAGGGACCGATCACCACGAAGTTCGTCGGATCGCGCGCACAACTCGAACGCAGCATCGTGTCGCTCGCGACGAGCCGCGGACTGATGCTGATCGGTGAGCCCGGCACCGCGAAGTCGTATCTCTCGGAGCTTCTCGCGGCTGCCATCTCGGGTGACTCGACGCTGATCATCCAAGGCAGCGCGGGCACCACCGAGGACGCGATCAAGTACTCGTGGAACTACGCATTGCTCCTCGCGGAGGGGCCGACCGATCGCGCGTTGATTCCGGCGCCGCTCCATCGCGGGATGAAAGACGGCAAGGTCGTTCGCTTCGAAGAGATCACGCGCTGCCCGCTCGAGATCCAGGACACGATGCTCTCGGTGCTCTCGGAGAAGATGCTCGCGATCCCGGAGCGCAACGACGACGGACGCACGCTGTACGCAAAGCCCGGGTTCAACGTGATCGCGACCGCGAACACCCGCGACCGCGGCGTGAACGACATGAGCGCGGCACTCAAGCGTCGCGTCTGTTTCGAGACGATTCCTCCGATTGCGAAGTTGTCCGACGAGATCGCGCTCGTGCAGCGCGAGGTGAATCGACAACTGGCGACCGCGGGCATTCCCACGCAGCTTCCGCCGGATCTCACCGAAGTCCTCGTCACGACGTTCGCGGAATTGCGCGAGGGGAAGTCGACGAGCGGCAAGGCCATCGAACCGCTCACGGCCGTGATGAGCACTGCCGAAGCGGTTGCCGTCGGATACGCGGCCGGTGTGCATGCGGCGTTTCTCGGCAACGGCAACGTCGCGGGCGAGCACCTCGTGCTCAGCCTGCTCGGCACCGCGCTGAAGGACAGCCCCGACGACGTTGCGCGCCTGCGTCACTAC
>CBIHQZ010000584.1:0-5125 GCA_966212315.1 uncultured Myxococcales bacterium | reverse complement strand
GCGATCCACGACACCGCCGGCACGCCGTGCGTGCTGAATCCCACGAACGGCAAGTACAGCGGGCTGAGCGACGCGATCGCCTGCGATCCGGGCTCGCGCACTTCGGTGATTGCCGCGAGGCCAGCGATACCGAGGGGGAGCAGCAGCACCATCACCAGCGACAGGATCGTCCAGCCGCCGACGTTGCGCGGATGTCGGAGCGCGCTGTTCTCCATGGCCGCCACGAAGATCACCGGCAGCAGGACCACCGCACCGATGGCGTTCCACATTGCGAACATCGTTCGCAACGCTTCGAGCGAACCGATCGCCGCGATGGACATCCCGGCCGCGATGAGTCCGAACGCGAAGGTAGCGGGCACGATGGACGCGCCCTGATTCGCACTTGCCGACGCAATCGGCGCGAGCGGGTCGCCACCGGCCCTGCGTGCCCACGCGACGAGATGCGAACGGCGCGGCATGAGGGACAACGTGGAAGCGACGACCGTCGCGACTGCCACTGTCAACGTCGCCGACAGGGATACGGTCCACGTGTCCGGCGAAAACAGTCCGTCAATGCGCGCCGGCACCAGCCGTTCGTGCAATGCGTGGAGCGCCATCGTCGCGACGACGAATGCGAACGCATCGGGCCGCGAGAACGGCACCGCGTCTTCGCGCGAGAACCGACGCTCCGCGATGCGCAATGCGAATACCGTCCCTACGCAGATGATCAGCGCGGCGTCTGCCTGCGCCGCCATCGACACACCGGGAAGAATCGCGACGAGCGGCGAGAGCGTGCCGATGAAGAGGGGCTCGATGTTCCGATGCGACTCACCGATGGCGACACCGACCGCGCTCGCGAAGAGCAGCGCCACGGGGACGGCCGCACCGAGTCCCGCCCGCAACACTCTCGAGGCATTGACGAGCGCGCCCGCCATCGCTGCGATCGAAGCGTAGAAAACGGCATATCCGACGATCATCGCGATCGCGGTGAGGGTCGACACGATCGGGTTGTGCGCGAGGATCGAGATCGCGATCGTGAAGGGAAGTCCGATGGCGCTGAAGAGTGCCCACCGCGCGCCGTTGCCGGCGATGTATCCGACGACGTTGCTGAGGGCCGTCGTCGGCGACGAACGATGAAAGTCCAACAGCCCGTTCGCGCGATCGTGCCCGACGCTCGATGCGATGCTCAGTGGCGCGACGAGCACCAGCGGCACCGCGAAGAAGCCGAGTGCGAAGCGATAGATGATCTCGCGGTCTGCCAGGGGCATGTCGACACAACCCCAGACCACGAGCGCGCCCAGGATCGCGACGACGAGCGCGCCCGGCCACACGTTCGTGGGACGCAGTGCGCGCCGCGCGAAGGCCTGGGTGAGCGGATTGTCTCGAAAGCGCACCACGGGCTCGCGACGCGATTCGCGCCAGGCCGGAAGCGTGGGGCTGAAGGACGTTTCGACGGACGCGACGGGTGCGGACGCGGTCATGCTGTTTCTCCGGTGGTCAATCGAGCGTAGACGTCACGAATGTGTTCGCGTGCTTCGGTGAAGGTGCACACCGGCACGTCGGCGATGACGAGCGCCTTGAGCAGTACGCGGCGTGATTCGTGGCCGCCCTCGAATGCGAGCGAAACGGTCGAGCCTTCGACCCGCGGCGTTGCCGTGATGCCCGATTCGGCGAGCACCCCCGTGAGCCGCGCGAGGATGCCGTCGTCGATCCGGGACAGCTCGATGCGGAGTACCGAATCGTCGCCGACGCGACCCGCGAGCTTCTCGGTCGAGCCGGAGGCGCGCATCGTGCCGCGTTCGAGAATTGCGTACTCGGTACAGAACTCGTCGAGTTCGGCGAGGATGTGGCTCGAAACGATGACGGCGTGTCCGTCGTTCCCGAGCGCACGCAGGATCTCCGCGAGGCTCGCGCGCGCGTTCGGATCGAGGCCCGAGGCGGGCTCGTCGAGAAGGATCACGTCCGGTGAATGGAGCAGCGTCCGCGCCAGGAACAGCCGTTGTTTCATCCCGCGACTCAATCCGCCCGCAAGTGCGTTCCGCTTCTCGGTGAGCTTCACCCGCTCCACGAGTTCGTCGATGCGTTGCTTGCGGAACTCAGGACGGATGCGTTGCGCGGTGGCGAAGAGTTCGAGGAACTCGAAGACCGTGAGGTCTTCGTACACGGGCGGCAGATCGGGCATGTACCCGCTGCACTCCGCCGCCTCGCGCGGAGCGGTTGCGACGTCGTGTCCGCACACCGTGATCTTGCCGGCGGTCAGCGGAACGAGCCCGGCGATCGCGCGGAGAAGCGTGGTCTTGCCGGCGCCGTTCGGGCCGATCAATCCGAACACGGTTCCCGAACGCACGGCGAAGGTCACGCCGCGAAGTGCGGTCAGTTCGTCGTAGTCGATGCGCGCGTCGCGCACGTCGAGAAGAATGGGGCGCTCGTGTTGTTCGCTGCTCGTGGGGGACGGTCTGCGATACACGCCTCGAAGAATTACACGCCGCATCGTGCGGTGCACGGAGGGTGCTCGCGAGCGTGCGTGGGCGCATGGAGCGCGATGCGACCAGTGGCCGATGCGCTATCGACGGCGCTGCACGAGCCGATTCGGGCCCCCTCTGTCGCTGCTTCGCCTGCACTGAACTGGCGGTCCGACTTCGGGCTGCCGACCTTCGTCGTCGTACCTGCGTCGCGCTCGCATTCGAAAGACAGAGACGTCAGCGTTCACTGCTCGCCATATCCGATGTCCGGCGCAGATCCCGTGAACGGCAGCCCTACGTCGACACCGGCATTCACCAGCGGCGACGCCGCCTGGAGATGGTAATCCGTGCCCGAAATGAACATCGGATCGACCTGCAGATTCCCCGACATCACCGGCGCCGTGCCGCTGCCGAGCAGTCGCGGCCCGTTGTTGCTCTGATTGCCGAACGAGTTGTTGTGCTCGATCGTCAGACCGTCGGCCACCGTGGTCGCGCCTACGTACAGCCAGGCATCCGCGAATCCACCGCTCACGCTGTTGTTCGCGACGCGCACGTTGTGGATCGTGCCGTAGAGCCCGAGCTGGATGCCTTCCCAGGGAGCATTGCCCGGTGCTGCGACGACGGTGTTGTTGTCGATGAACAAACCGTCGAAGGTGAACGTCGCCGTGTCGGAGGCCTGGACGTTGATCGCGAAGCCGTTGTTCTGAGGGCCGAGATTGCGGCCGATGTTCGAGAACAGATTCCGGCGAATGCGAACGTCGCTCAGATCGTTGGCGACGGTCTTTCCGGGGAACGCCTCGATGAACAACACGATGCCGCCCGAGAGATGGTCGAAGACGTTGTTCTCGACGAGCGGGCTCAGCGCCGTCTGCTCGAAGATGATTCCGTCCTGGAAATGGTCATTGAGCGTCGGCTGCGTGAACAGATTGTCGTGCACCCAGAACGAGTGCTCGTACGTGGTCTTGTAGCTGTTCACCAGATCGACGGCGCCCTGAATGGTGTTGCCGTAGATCTCGTTGCCGCCGAGCCCGTTCCACAGTTCGATCGCAAAGTCCCAATCGTTGTCGCCGCCGTAGTTGCCGACGTAGAGATTCTTCGTCAGGACATTGTTGTAGATCCGAACGCCCCGCAGATAGCCGTCGAGATCGTATTTGATGGGCCATCCGTTGTAGCCAGCGGGACGCTCGGTCTGGGTGATCACATTGTCGTGAATCACCATGCCGTCCTGACCGCCGATGTTCAGCGCACCGCGGCCGTAGATGCCGGTGGGAAGATTGTACGCCGCGCAGTTGTGGACGGTGTTGTGGTGAAACCGGTTGTGGGTCGCGAACGTCGTCGGAGCGGCGGGCATGTTGTCGGTACGCCCGTCGAACATCACGCCGCGATCGTTGAAGTCCACGATGGTGCAATGGTGGATGCTTACGTTGCTTCGACCGATGACACGGACCGCCCAGAACGTCGTGAGATGCTGTCCATCCAATTTCAGATTGCTGATGTGTTGATCGCCAGCAGTCCCTTCAATCGTAGAACTCAGAGACAGAATGGGTGTCCAGTCGGCGGACAGAGACGACTGGATGACGGTGGAATCACCTTCGCCCTCGATGCTCACACCTACCGCGACGTTCGAAGTCTGGCTTTCGGTGTAGACGCCGGCGAGAACCTTGATCAGGGCGCCGTTCATCGACACGGTCGACGTCGCCTTGAAGAGCGTTCGCCAGGGTCGCGCGGACGAACCGTCGCCGGTGTCGTCGTTCCCGGTGGTGCTCACGAAGAACGTCGCAGTCGGCACGAACGGCGGCTCGTCGTCCACGCTGGCTCCATCCGCGCCTGCATCAGTACGCGGGGCGTCGGTCGTCGCGCCATCCACATCGCTCGACCCGTCGAGACGGGACCCGTCCAAACCGGACGCATCGCCGATCGCAGCATCGGTTGTGTTCGACGGACCGCATGCGGTTGCGAACGCACCGGCCAACAAGAACCCGGCCATCCATCCGCCGGTTCGAAACACGTTCGCCGATGTCATGCCGCGATGCTCCGCCGAAACAGTCCAGCCGGCGAGGGGCTTTTCCGAATGCAGCGGCGTGCCGTCGTTCAGAAGAGCGTGTAGACGAACGGAGCCGCGGCTGTCCTCGAGAGCACGAGGACCGCTGTGAACAGCGCGACCGCGACCACCACCGGAATCAGCCACCAGCGTTTGTTCTCGCGAAGGAAGCTGATCAGACCCGCCGGCGGCGACTGCGAGTCACCGGTGCTCGGGTCGACTCGATTCGTATCGGCATCGTTCTCGGTCATCGCGCGATCCGCGACGCTAGCATGACGTTGCGCGACGGTTCGCACCGATCGGCGATCGAATGCCTTCGTTGACGCGCACAACGGCGGCTCTCTAGGATCCGCGCATGTCCGCGCGCCTTCTGTCGGTTGCGGGAGCGACCGCACTCTCGCTCGCTCTCGTCGCATGTGCCCACGAGCGAAGCGATGGCCGGTCGGCAGAGAGGGCCCAGCGGGCGGAGACCGAGTTCAATCGCTTCGGGCAGGGACGCTATCGAGTGATCACGTTCAGCGGCGACGCCGAGCGGATGCTCGAACTGAGCGACGACTACCACCTTGCGATCCCGTTGTACGAAGTGCCATTCGCGGCGCGCGTGGAGTTCACAGGCGACCTCGACGTACTGTCGCGTCAGCAG
>CBIHQZ010000583.1:0-5127 GCA_966212315.1 uncultured Myxococcales bacterium | reverse complement strand
GCTGTGGTTCACAGCGCACCGGCAAGCGCTTGTCCCTCTTCGGCCGGCGCGTGCGAGATCGCGTTGATTGCGGCTCGGCGCCGACCGCGGCGGCGTCCCTGCGATCGCGCTCACGGCGTATGCACGTCCCGAGGATCGCGCACGATCGGTGCTCGCAGGCTTTCAGATGCACGTCTCGAAGCCCGTCGAGCCGCGTGAGTTGATCGCCACGATCGCGAACCTCGCGGGGCGTGGGAGCTGAGGTCGGCTATCGCGACGCGTAGAGCAGCGCGCCGGCGAGCGGGCCTTCGAAGAGCACACGACCGGGACCCGGCACGAGCGCGGTCGTGTATGCGTCGAGTGTTTCGCCCGGCCATGGCGCTTCGGCGCCGTTCGCATCGATAGGCGAGAACCGCCGACGAATCCATTCGAAGCCGTCGTCCTGCACCGCGAAGTTCAAGAACCCGTGAGCGGTGTCCATGAACGCGTTCGTCGCATCGAGCGGCCCGATGGCGCGGAACGCGTCGCGGATCGCCACGAGTTGATCGAGATCGGGGAAGTAGCTTGGCAGCGCGCGCGCATCGAACGAAGCCGCAAGCGTGACCAGCCGGTTCGCCGCATCGCGATCGCGGCACGCGCGAAGCGGCAGGATGGCCCCCGCGAGATAGATCGAAAGGCAAGACTCGCCGCCGTAGGAATGATCGAACGCCTGGATGCCGCGCGGCCACGACGCACCCTCACGCAAGACCAATGAACGTTCGCGATTTCGCGCCCGCCAGTACGGTTCGACAGTCATTCCCAGATCCTTTGCGCCGAGCCACAGAGCGGGAAGCGTGTCGGGCGGGAGTGCATCGAGCCAGTTCGTCACCGCGCGAGTGTGCCTGCACGCGCGCAGCGAGGCGATCAGTTCGCGCCGCGCACAACATCTTGGGGACGACGGCACGTGCGATGCGCATCACCCGCCGCCGCATCACGCGATGACGCGCATCGGATCGCTCGAGGGGATCGGGATGCCACACAGACCCATGTTCGCGATGCTCGCAATGCTGGTGCTCGGCACGTTGTGCGCGGGCGCGACGCGGCGCGAACCCAGCGTCGCTTCACGTGGCGCGCAGGCCGCGGACAACGCGGCGCTCACCCGCGGGCGTGCTTCGTTCGATCGCGTCTGCGGACGATGCCATCCGCACGGCGAAGCGAACGTCGGACATCGACTGATCGGACTTCACGCAACCGAGGATCGCGTGCGCACCCAGGTGCGGCGCGGTCGAGGAACGATGCGCGCGATCTCCACCACGCGACTGTCGGATGACGCGCTCGCAGACGTGATCGTCTATCTGCGGTCGATCGGCACGATTCGCTGACGACGCTTGGATGTCGAACCGGAGGTGATCGATGGACCGCACGAACGACGCAGCGATGTTGGATCGGATGCACGCGAAGCACGCGAGAACCGCGGGCGTGTCGGATCCGCCGCGGCAAGCCTATCGAGTGCTGCACGTCGCGTTCGTGATCCTTCCGACCCTCGTCGGGATCGACAAGTTCTTTCACCGCATCACCGACTGGAACGGCTATCTCGCACCGTCGATTGCCGCGCATCTCCCGGTCTCGGTGAACACCGCGATGCGCGCCACGGGTGTGGTCGAGATCGTCGCCGGCGCAGTCGTCGCGGTGAAGCCGAGCATCGGGGGCTACGTGGTCGCAGCATGGCTCGCGGGGATCGTCGCGAACCTGCTGATCGCGCGTGACTTCTACGATGTGGCGCTCCGCGACGTGGTGCTCATGGCCGCGGCATTCGCGCTCGCGCGGCTCGCGGTCATGTACGAAGGCGAGCGGGCGCACGCAGCGCGGGCGCCTTTCTCACGCCACACGCCGACGCCTCGTGACGAACGCTAACGCGCACGCGACCACGAGCCACCCTGGTCGGCCACCACCATTCGCGCGCAACGGAACGATCCGGCATCCCCCGCCCCCGCGAAACCGATAGCTCCGCGCGCCCGCGTCTACCCCATCGACGACGTCTGCGCCCGCATCGCGCGATACGACGTCGAGGACATCGGCACCCACCATCGCATCCACCGCGGCGCCATCGACCGCGCTCGCATCGAAGACAGCACTGCCATCCGGCGGCCCCGCGTCGGGTGCGCCCGCGTCGACATCGGGCACGCACGGCATCGCGTCGACACCGTTCGCGACGCCGTCACCGTCGCAATCGCCGCGCGCCCATTCGTACACGTACGCAGTGCGCGAACTCGCATCGCGGTAACAAGTTTCGATCTCCGGCCAGGTGGGAACCGCACTCGCGTTCGCTCCGCAGAACATGATCACCGGCGACAGACACAACTCGATCGTGCCGCTCGCCGTCGCAACCGGCACGCACGTTGTCGCGGCGCCGCGGACGGAGGGACAGGTCGCACCCGAGCTGCAACAGAACAGGTCCTGGCCCGTCGTCGCGCAGTACGTGCCTGCGCCGCCGAAGTCGCGGCAGATCGCGCCGGTCGAGCAATCGCCGTCGGATGTGCAGAGCGAGAGCGCACCGCAGGTGGGCGCCGCGTCGAACGTCGGGATGCGCACGAAACCGCCCGCTCCCGCATCGCGAACGAAACACCCGACCGCTGCGACGATCGCGAACCCGACGGAGAGAACGCGAGCCGTGGGGAAAAGCATTGCGACGAGCCTGCGAAAATTCGTGGTAACGCGCAATCGACGTGCGCATCGGGGACAGGCCGGCGAAAGATGCGCCCCGGCCGGCCCGCGGGCAGCTCGTGACACGCTATGTCCGCGCGTCCGAGCGCGACGCCGCGAGACGTCGCATAGTGCCGGCGAGGAGAAAAGACATCGTGGGTTTCAACCAGAATCCGTTCGTCGCAAAGGCCACCACTGCCGCACAGAAAGCCGAGGCCGCGACCGACGCGACCGCCCGTTCCCAAGCCTGGCGCGAAGCCGCGCACCTGTGGGAACGCGCGGCGGATCGCGAGAAGAACGACAAGCGTGCGGCGGAGTACCGTAAGAACGCGGAGACCGCGCGCGACGCGGCCGACGAGCCATTCGAGGCGCAGGCCGAGACACCGCCCGCGGCGACCGTGGCACCGCGCGACTTGAACTGACCGCACCGTCCCGGTTGCGCGTTTGTGATCCGGTCCATCGCGCTGTCGTGCACCGCACGATGCAGAACGGTTCTCGAACGCGCGGCGGCGATCACCTGCGAACGACACCGCCCCTTCGCGGCACCTCGCGATCACGCGAGTTCGTCGGGTTCGCCAGGGCGCGCGGATCCGGCGCGACGATTGCGATGACCTCCCCGCGCGTACGACCGGTGCGCGCAAGGGGACGAGGGAGGTCACGTCATGTCGTCATGGGCTCGCATCACGGCCGTCGTCGGAATGCTCTCGATCGCGAGTGCCTGCGCCGACACGAACGACCCCCGCGGCACCGAGCGCGCCGCGCAGGCCGCGACGACATGCCCCGAGGCCACCACGCCCGATGCCCACGGCGAACCGCGTAACGCCGCCGGCCACATCCGTTACTGCTGGCCCGGCGAGGCCCTCTGTCATTGCGATCAGGACAACGACTGCTACGCGCAGCCCGGATACGTCGCGTGCACACCGCCCACCGACGCAGGGACGGCGATGGACGCGGCGACCACAGGAGACGCCGGCACCTGCCCGCCCGAGCCGACCACGCTCGATTCGCACGGTGAGCCGCGCAACGCCGCGGGGGACGTGCGCTACTGCTGGCCCGGCGAAGCGTTCTGTCACTGCGATCAGGACAACGACTGCTACGCGCGCGCGGGCTACGTTCCGTGCACACCCGGCGACGCCGGCCGCGACGCCGCACCGATGGACGCGGCGAACGACGTGCGAACGATGGACGTCGCGCAGGATGCAAACCGCGACGCGGGGGTGTGCCCGCCCGAACAGACCACACTCGATTCACACGGCGAGCCGCGCAATGCTGCGGGCGACATTCGCTACTGCTGGCCCGGCGAAGCGTTCTGCCACTGCGATCAGGACAACGACTGCTACGCGCGGGCCGGCTACGTTCCGTGCACGCGGACCGACGCAGGCGTGACCGATGCGCGCACGGACAGCGGTGTCGACACGGGCACCGATGCGCGCATGGACAGCGGCGTCGACGCGGCCGGCGATGCAGGTCGCTGCCCACCCGAGACCGCAACACTCGACGCCAACGGCGTGCCGCGAACCGCGAGCGGCGACATTCGTTACTGCTTTCCCGGCGAGGCGTTCTGCGCGTGCGACATCGACAACGATTGCTACCCGCGCACCGGCTGGACACCGTGCGGGAGCACCGGACGAGTCACGAGTGTCGACTTCACCGTCAATCCGAGTGCGGCCATCGTGAACGGCACCGTCACCATTCGCGCGAGCAGCGTCGGCTCGACCAATCCTCGCTATCACTTCTTCGCCGTCACACCGGGCGGCACGTACACCGAGCCGTGCGGCGGCTACACGTATGTGAACACCTGCGCGTTCCGCCCGACCGTGAGCGGCGATTGGCGCGTGACGGTCTCCGCGCGCGATGCAGCCTCGAACGCCACGTTCGAAGCCACCACCGCCGAGCGACTCTATGCAGTCGGCGACGTCGCGGCTTCCATCGGCATCGATGCAACGCTCGACCTCGGAGCCGTCAATCGCAGCGTCTACGGCGCGAACTTCGAGTACATCGGCGCGAACGTGCCGGCCATCGATGCGGTCGTCGAAGGCACACACCTCATTCGTTTCCCGGGCGGCGACGGCGAGTCGAACTTCCTGTGGAGCGACGTGAACGCCGGGACGTGTGCTGTTCCGCAATGGACCTGGCCGACGGTCGCACCGTTCGCGGCGCGGCACGGGATGGCGCTCGCGCTCGAGACCAATCTCGTACGCGGCAGCGCGACGAACGCGGCGGATTGGGTCGCCGATGCGCGCGCGCGCGGCCTCGAGGTCGCGTGGGTCGGCGTCGGCAACGAGCCGTGGGGATCGTTCGACGCGGGCTTCCGCACGCCCGCTGCATACGCGGCCGACGTCCGCGCGTACGCCTCGGCGATTCGCGCGCGCGTGCCGGGCACCCGCATCGTCGCGGCGATCGGAACGTTCAACAACGACGCGTGGAACCGCAGCGTCATCCGCGCGATCGCCGACGTCATCGACG
>CBIHQZ010000582.1:0-5130 GCA_966212315.1 uncultured Myxococcales bacterium | reverse complement strand
CTGATGCGCGCCGCGGGCATCGTGATGGGCCTCGGCGCGGACGGTGCGCCCTGCAACAACAACCTCGATGCGCTCGTCGAGTTGCGCCACGCGGCGTTGCTCGCGAAGACCCGCTCCGGCACCACGACGTTGCCAGCACCCGAAGCGTTGCGACTCGCGACGATCGACGGTGCGCGGGCATTGGGCATCGACGCGATCACCGGCTCGCTCGAAGTGGGCAAGCGCGCGGACATCGCGGTGGTGGACATCTCGCGCGCGCATTGCGAGCCCGGCGGCGACGCGGTGACGCGCGTGGTGTACGCGGCGCAATCCCGCGACGTGCGACACGTGATGGTCGACGGCCGCGAAGTCGTGAGGCATCGAGCGATTCTCACGATGGACGAAGAGCGAGTGCTCGCGCGGGCGCGCACGTTGGGCCCGAAGGTCGCGGCGCGCGCGGGGATCTAGAACACGGCACGCTTCATCGATCGCGATCCGGCTTCGACACCCACCACGCCAGCGCGATGAACACGATCTGGAACGGCAGCCGCGCCCACGGCACCCACGCCGGGAGCGGATGATCGCCGATCTGGATCTGATGCACCGCCATGTTGATGTTCGCCGGGAACACCGCGAGGTACAGCGCGATCAGCCCGAGCCCGGCGGCGCGGCGCGTTCGCGGGATCATCAATCCGAGCCCGCCGAGGATCTCGAACACGCCGCTCACGAATACGAGCGCACGTTTCGCGGGGAGGATCTCGGGCACGATCTTCACGAACGGCTCGGGGTTCGCGAAATGCGCGATGCCGATCGCCACCATCGCCGCCGCGGCGATCACGCGGACCACGCTGCGCACTCGCTCGGATCGGTCGCTCACGCGACGCAGTCTGCCAGCGCCACGGACGAACTTCGACCGCCCCGCGCGTTCGTACGCAAGATCTTCCCGGGAATTTGTCCGTCCGCTTAGAATCTCGCGCGATGTGCGAACTGCTCGGGATGGAGTGCAACACCCCCACCGACATCGTGTTCTCGTTCAGCGGCTTCATGAATCGCGGCGGCAAGACCGGACCGCACGCCGACGGATGGGGGCTGGCGTTCTACGAAGAACACGCCGCGCGCATCTTTCTCGACCCGCGACCGTGTGCGGTGAGTCCGTTGGCGGACTTCCTTCGCAGGCACTCGATCAAGACGAAGCTCGCGATCGCGCACATTCGCAAGAAGACGCGCGGGCACGTGAGCCTTGCCAATACGCATCCGTTCTCGCGTGAACTGTGGGGACGCGCGTGGGTGTTCGCGCACAACGGCACGGTGCGAGGGATTCGCAAACGCAAGCTCGGTCGGTTCCATCCCATCGGCACCACCGACAGCGAGTACGCGTTCTGCGTCTTGCTCGAAGCGCTGCGGAGCGGATTCAAGTCGTATCCCCGCAGCGCGCGCGAACTGCGCGAGGCGATCGCCGAGGTCGGTGCCGAGATCGGTGATCACGGCGTGTTCAACTTCTTGCTCGGCGACGGCGAACATCTCTACGCGCGATGCGACACCAAGCTTTGTTACATCGTGCGGCAGGCTCCGTTCGGGCAGGCGACGCTGCACGACGAGGAGGTCTCGATCGACTTCAGCGCGGTGACGACGCCGAACGATCGGGTGGCCGTCGTCGCGACGCAGCCGCTGACGCGCGACGAAGTGTGGACGCACGGCGTTCCCGGCTCGTTGTGGGTCTTTCGCGGCGGACGAGTGACCGCGACGCTCGAGAGCGTGGGTCGCTATTCGGGGTACGTGAAGAAGACGGCGTGATGCGACTCGCGCGAGTGAACGACGTGGGTCTCGCTCAAGGCGCGGATTCGACGACGGCCGGTTCCTGCACGCAGCTGAAGCGACCGTTACGCGGCGCGCAGTAGTTCAAGAGCCCGGGAACCACCGGGCACATATGGCGTGGATCACGCGGGATGCACGGGTCGGTCGCGTACGAACAAGCCCATCCACCCGGCATGCAGCGGCCCGAGTTGAAGAAGCTCGCGCACCGGCCTCCCGGATGGCGGCGGCACTGATAGTCGCCGCGACAGCTCGCGGGAACGCACACACGTTGCGGGAACGGCACCATGTCGAGCGTGCCGCAGCGGAGCCCGTCGCCGCAGGTGTCACCACCAGGGGCGTCTTCGGGGCGGCATTCGTCGAACACACACGTGTTGGGTTCGTGCTGCGCGCGCCAGCTGCTCCCGGCGGCGCAGTCGTGGAACGCCTGCGTGTACTGCGCGGCGAGCGCCTCGGTAAAACAGTGCGCGCCCGGCCGGCCGGTGCCGCGGCAATCGGTGTCGCTCGTGCACGCGATCGGCGTGGTGGGCCCGGGGGGAATCGGCGTCGGCGCTGCGGCATCCGCAGTGCTCGCATCGGAGACCGTCGCGCCATCGGAGGGAGCGACGTGCCGCACCGCATCTCGAACGCGCTGCACGATGCGGCGCCGCGCGAACGGCGTCACGAACAGCATCACGAGCGCGAGGAGGAGAGTGCGTCGCATGCGAGCCGGCAGAGTGGCTCGCGGAGGGCCGTCGTTCAAGCGCCGCGGTCGCTCCACGGCGCGGCCTTGCCGGCGATCACGTCGGTCGCGATCGCGCGGCGAAGGAGAATCACTCAGCCGCGGAGGAGCCACCCGAAGAGCGAGCGCTTGAGCGTTTCGCGGCCCATGACCGCGATGCTCTCGGTCAGCGGAATGCCCTTCGGACAGACCTTCACGCAGTTCTGCGCCTTGCCGCAGTCCGAGATCCCGCCCTCGCCCATGAGCGCATCGAGGCGCTCACCCGCGTGCATCTTGCCCGACGGGTGCATGTTGTAGAGCCGTACGATCGAGATGACCTGCGGGCCCATGAACGGCGAATGGTTGTTGTAGTTCGGGCACGCTTCCACGCAGCAGCCGCACGTCATGCAGCGCGAGAGCGGGTACATGACTTCCTGGTCCTCGGGGGCGACCTTCGGACCCGCGCCGATCTCGTGCGAGCCGTCGATCTGGATCCAGGCTTTGACCTTCTTCAGGTCGCCGAACATCCGCGAACGATCGACGACGAGATCGCGCACGCGCGGGAACTTCGTCATCGGCTCGAGCGTGATGGTCTCGCCGTTCGGTGCGACCTGATTGATCAGCGCCGAGCAGCTCTGACGAACGCGGCCGTTGATCACCATCGTGCAGGCGCCGCAGACTTCTTCGAGACACGAGCTGTCCCAGTTGACGGGCGTGGTGGACTTGCCGTCGACGGTAACCGGGTTCTTCTGGATCTCCTGCAGGCAGGAAATCACGTTCATGTTCGGCTTGAGCGGAACCGAGAATTCCTCCCACGACGACGCATCGGTGCCGTTACCACGTTTGATCTTGAGTCGGACTTTTTGCTCGGCCATTGATTCTCTCGAGTGAAGATTGCGCTGCGTTGAAGTCTCGGGCTCGAAAGCGCGATTGAATCAGGGATTGCCGGGCGATCCGCCGCCCGGCCCGGTAGCGTTGGCAGGCTTCTGCGCTTCGCCGGTGGGCTGTGCAGTCGCCGCTGCGCTGGCAGCGCCCGCCTTCTGGTAGACGCGGGCGCGCGGCGTCACGAGCGAGATGTCGACCGTTTCATACGAGAACACCGGACCGTCGGGCGACCACTTGGCGAGCGTCGTCTTGAGCCAGTTCTCGTCGTCGCGTCCCTTGGCGTTCTCGCCCGCTTCCTTGCGCTCGGGATCGAACGCCGGCTTGTAGTGCGCACCGCGGTTCTCGTCGCGAGCACGCGCGCCGCGGACGATCGCTTCGGCGAGGTTCATCATGCCGTCGAGGTGGCGGAGGAACACCACCGGCTGGTTCATCGTGCCGGTCGGCGTGGTGTCGAGCGCGGCCGCGCGACCCATGCGTTCCTTCAGTTCCTGAACCTTGGCGATGACTTGATCGAGTTCGTTGTTGTGACGCTCGACGGTCACCTTCACGAGCATCTCCTCCGCGAGTTCCTCGTGCAGCCGGTAGGGGTTCTCGTTGAATTCGCCGCCGGTGCGGGCCATGAGCTTCTCGTAGTCGCCCTTCGACTTCTTCTCGGCCTTGTCGAACAGCGCCGAGCTGAGATCGAACGCGCTCTCGGCATTGCCGTCGCGCCACGATTTCATCGCCGGCCCCGTGCTCATGCCGCCCCAGATGCACGAGAGCAGCGAGTTCGCGCCGAGGCGATTCGCGCCGTGGTACTGGTAATCCGCTTCGCCAGTCGCATAGAGACCGGGAATGTTCGTCGCGCCATTTTTCGGCGAACCGACTTTGAGCGAGCCCTTCGAGTCCTTCTCGAAATCGACCCAGAGGCCGCCCATCGAGTAGTGAACCGCCGGGAAGATCTCCATCGGGTTCTCGTAGGGATCGACGCCCACGAACTTCTCGTAGATCTCGAGCACGCCTTCGAGCTTGCGACGCACGGCCGCTCGTCCTGCCGCCGATTTCGTGAGGTGGGTCACGTCGAGGTACGCCGCGCGCACGCCCGGGCGCGAGTGGTAACCCTCGTGGGTGACGGTCTTGAAGATCTCGCGCGAGGCGATGTCGCGGGGCACGAGATTCTTGTACCCGGGGTAACGCTCTTCCAAGAAGTAGTAGCGCTGCTCTTCGGGGATGTCCTTGCCGGCGCGCTTGTCGGCCTTGTCGCGCGGCACCCACACGCGGCCGCCTTCACCGCGAACACTTTCCGAAATCAAACGCAGTTTGTCGGCGGCGGGAATCGCAGTCGGGTGCACCTGCACGAACTCGGGATTGCCGTAGAACGCGCCGTGCTTGTAGGCGATGGCCGTGGCGCTGCCGGTGTTGATCACCGAGTTGGTGGTCTTGCCGAAGATCATGCCGGGACCGCCCGACGCGAGGCACACGGCGTCGCCGCGGAACGAACGGATCTCACCGTTCTTGAGGTCCTGCGCGACGATGCCGCGCACCGTGCCGTTGTCGTCGCGAACGAGGTCGACGAGGTCCCAGAACTCCCACTTGCGGACCATCTTCTCGCCCACGATCGTGACGCCGCGATCGTCTTCGGCGTCGATGGTCTCGAAGCGGCGAACCTGCTCGTCGAGTGCGTAGAGAAGCTGCTGTCCCGTCGTCGCGCCGGCGAACGCCGTGCGGTGGAACAGCGTGCCGCCGAACCGTCGGAAGTCGAGGTTGCCCTCGGG
>CBIHQZ010000581.1:0-5132 GCA_966212315.1 uncultured Myxococcales bacterium | reverse complement strand
GGGTTCGGCGGCTCGTCACGCGTTCCGCGAACGTCGAGTGACAGACTATGTCACGCAAACCGAATCGACGGCGCGTGACAGAGTATGTCCATGGTGCCAGCTCAGCGCTTGCGACCGCCGGTTCCCGTCGTCGCTTCCATCACGATCTCACCGAGCACCGCGAGCGAAGTCGCGCCCGCCATGCGTGCGTCGTCGGGGGGCGCGGGAAGCGTGGTGATGTCACCGATCGCGCGATCGGCTTCGACGGGCTGACGCCCCGGGCGCGTCGCGACGTAGGTGCCCGACTGCTTCACGGGCGGACCATCTTCCGGCGCCGCGACAGGCTTCCCCGCAGGCAGCGGAAGAAATCGGCGCACCGCACTGGTCAGCGTGCTCAGGTCGAAGGGCGACCACACGACCTGCTCGATGGCGCCGTCCGACGCGATGACCGTCCCGGCCGGCGCGGAACGCATCATCACCACCGGCGCGCCGAGCGCGCGCAGGTCACCGAGTTGCTGTGGCGAGCAGGCGTTGGCGCTGCTGAAGTCCAGCATAACGAGCCCGAAACGCGTCCATCGCGCGGCGTCCAGTGCCACCCGCACCGATGCCACCGCGCACGCCGCGTAGCCCTGGCGCTCGAGATGCTCGCGCATCAACTCGCGGATCAACGTGTCTTCTTCGATCAGCAGAACAGCGTGCATGACGTTTCCTCCGGAGACTTCAACTCCACACCTTGAACCGCGCGAGTGTGCGTTTCCAGCGAAAATGCCCGAGAAAATAAGCTCAGAACGCGGGTCGCGAAGGTGTACCGACCACATCGCGCACCGCTTCGCAGAGCCGGCGCTGGCGCGAAGTTCGCTCTTTCGTTCGCCGGGCAATTGCGGCGAATTCGAGAATTCTCGGCGACGGCCCGACAATCGCGCGTACCGGTTGGATGTATCGCCTACGTTCGAGTCTCGCTGCGCTCATCGCGCTGTCCGCCGTCGCGCTCGGCCTCGCTGCTGCGCCGGTCACGCATGCGGACGGCCCGCGGTGGCGACCCCATCCGTGGGCATCGCGCAGCGTCGAGTCGGCGTGCCCCGACGACATGGTCACGGTGCGCGGCAATTACTGCGAAGAGGTCGACCAGCAGTGCATCGAGTGGTCGGACGACGGACGCGGACGCTGCCTGCGATTCGCGCCGCCGACGCGGTGTCTCACACGCGAGCGAACGCCGATGTCGTTCTGCATGGATCGCTACGAATGGCCCAATCGCGAAGGGATGCACCCCGACGTGATGGTGACGTTCGAAGAAGCCGACAGCTTGTGTCGCGGACGCGGACGAAGGCTGTGCACCGAACGCGAATGGACGTTCGCATGCGAGGGCGAAGCGATGCTGCCGTATCCGTACGGGTACGTTCGCGACGAGCACGCATGCACGATCGATCACTTCGCACGAGCACCGACGCGGTCACTGCTCCATGACGAAGACCTCGCCGCCGAGGAAGCCGCGCGCGTGTACGAAGCGAGTGCGTCGGGATCGATGCCGATGTGTCGCTCGCCGTATGGCGCGATGGATCTCACCGGCAACGTCGACGAATGGGTCGTGAACGAGTCGGGCTGGCCGTACGCGTCGTCGCTGATGGGCGGGTTCTGGGGGCACGTGCGCACGCGATGCCGCGCCGTGACTCGCGGGCACGGCCCGAACTTTCGCTACTTCCAGATCGGCTTTCGCTGCTGCGCCGATGCCGGTGAGCGCGCAGGCGCCGACCGAGGTATCGTAGCGACGACCCCATGAGCCGCTCCGAGTTCGAGCAAGACGATCCCCACCCCGCGCCGCCCCGCGAGGGCCTTTTCTACGGCATCGCAGGAGCCTTCCTGATCGACACGGCGTTCTCGGCGCCGGCCGCGTTCGTGATGCCATTGGTGCGCCCCGAAAACGTGGCGCTCGCGGTCGGCAAGTTGTTGCTCGCGGTGAACCTTCTCGTCGGATACGTCGGCGGTCGGCTGGCGGCACGCGCGGGGCTTTCACACGAAGACTCGCGGTCGCAGTGGACGATGGCGTCGGTCGTGACCGGGCTGTCGGTGATGGTCGAGAGCCTGCTCTACAAGCTGCGAGTCGCGATGCATCTGGTGCACGCCGCGCCGGCAGACGCGCAGAACGCAGCCGCCGATCGCGCGACACTGGTGGTGTTCGCGTTCTGGATCACGGTCGTGATGTTGTTGGTACGGTTCGGCTTCGCGATGGGGACGTACTCGCAGGCGAAGCGCGACGGGCGCGTGCGCGAAGAAGACGAAGCCAGCGTCGAGTAGTTCGGCGAGGAGCGCACCCGTCGCCCCCGGTCCGATCATCGTGAAGCGATGCGGCCCGGAGGAGCGCCCCGTTTACGTTTACGATTACGTTTACGGACGTTTACGGAGACGTTCGAAGGCAGCGGCGGTGCTCCGATCGGTACCGCCTCTCCGCCGAGAGATGCGCGTACCATCCGGCAATGAACTACCGATCGTTGGCGGGAGCGCTCGCTGCGGCTTCGTTGTGGATGGCGGGCTGCTCGTCGAACGGGAATTCGTGCACGTCGGCGGCGGACTGCCGAACGGGACAGCAGTGCATCGCAAACCGATGCGTCGACGGGACCGACGCGGGCGCCGATCACAACGACGTGACGAGCGATCTCGGCGCGATGGACGTCGCGACCTGCGTGAGCGGTACGAGTTGCGCTGATGGGTTGTGCATCGACGGTGCGTGCTGCGCGACGTCGAATGTTTGCGGCGAGCAATGTTGCGGCGGTGGTGCGGTGTGCTTCGCGAACGCGTGCGTTGTTCCGGGCAGTGTGTGTCAGCAGGACAACGAATGCGGCGCAGGACAGTACTGCGAGCCCTCGCTCGGAACGAACGGCGGCACCGACGGCGGCGTGTCCGACGCAGGCGCGCAGTGCGTGCCTGCGTCGCAGGGATCAGGACGCTGCATTCCGCGGCCGCCGCGCTGTGCGGCGGGCACCGACGGCGGTACGAACTGCATCGCGACGTGTGAATACCGTCCGCCGACCGGTCGACTCGACGCCACGCAATTGTGGGATTGGAACGCGGGCAACGCGCGCAGCAACCGCGACTACGCGGACGTGTGGTCGACCCCCGCGGTCGGTCGCGTCGCCGATGCGAACTGCGACGGCGTCGTCGACCTGCGCGATCCGCCGAACGTCGTGGTGGTGTCGGGACGAAGCATCGACGAGACGACGGGGCTCGGGACGTGCTGCCAGTGCAACGGAACGGTCCCCACGTCGTGTCACACGGGCGTGTTGCGTGTGCTCGACGGACGCACCGGCGCCGAGCTGACGAGCGTGCGTCGCGCGTCGGCGTCGTCGGTGGGATTCGCGGGCGTGTCGGTAGCACTCGGCGATCTCGATCACGATCGCGACATCGACATCGCTGCGGTCACGGGCGAAGGCTACGTGGTCATCATCGATCACGACGGCACCGTGCTCCGAACGAGTGATGTGCCGATCCAGAACGCGGACGCGGCGGCGTTCGGATGGGGCGGTGGTCTTTCGATCGCCGACATGGATCACGACAACGCACCCGAGATCGTTTTCGGCGCGACGGTCTTCACGACCGCGGGCGGAACGCTACGCCAGCGATGGCGCGGGACGGCGGGGCAGTCAGGCGCCGTATCGCAGCAACTCTCCACCATCGCCGATGTCGACGGCGCCGCGGATCAGCATCTCGAACTCGTCGTCGGACGAACCGCGTATCACAGCGATGGCACGATTCTGTGGGACCGCACGGACATCCCCGACGGCTTCCCGGCGGTCGCGGATCTCGACGGGAACGGAACGCCAGAAGTCGTCGTCGTCGGCACCGGGCAGGTATGGATCCTCGATGGCGCAACGGGCGTCACGCGCATCGGGCCGTTCATGTTGCCGGGCACGGGCGCAGGTGGACCTCCGACGATCGCGGACTTCGACGGCACGGCGGGCGCGGAGATCGGCGTCGCGCAGCAGAACTTCTACACGGTGATCGACGTCGACTACGTCACGCACGCGATGCGCGCGCTGTGGAGCACGCCGAATCACGATCTCAGCAGTTCGGTGACGGGCTCGACGGTGTTCGACTTCGAAGGCGATGGCGTAGCGGAAGTGCTCTACGCGGACGAGTGTTTCGTGTGGGTGTTCGATGGTCCGACCGGCCGCGTGCGATGGGCAGGGCTCACCGAGTCGTTCACCGGCACCGAAGCGTCGATCGTGGCGGACGTCGATGGCGACGGGCACGCGGAGATCGTGGTCGTCTCGAACGGCGCCAATCCCGCACCGTCGGGTCCGGGCGCCACCGGATGGCGCTGCGAGGAAGCGCCGTGGAACGCACCCGACATGGCGAACGGGCGACCCGCATGGGTGCGTCCCGCGGGACCGACGAGCACGTATCGCGGTGTGCGCGTGTTTCGCGATGCGGCGCGCAGCTGGGTCGGCACGCGAACGATCTGGAACGAGCACACGTATCACGTGACGAACGTGTGCATGCCGAACGACGACGCGTGCGAACCGGGTTCGTACGAAGGTCAGATTCCGCTGAGCGAACGGCGCAACTGGACGCTGCCGTGGCTCAACAACTTCCGCCAGAACGTGCAGCAGGCCGGTCTCTTCAGCGCCCCCGATGCAACCGTGACACTCACGGTCGGATGCGAAGCGCCGCCGATCCTCACGGCGACGGTGCGCAATCTCGGTGAAGCGATTCTCCCGGCCGGCGTGATGGTGGCGTTCTACTCACGCACCGGCACGACCGACACGATGGTCGGCACCGGCACCACGAGCACGCCGCTCTTTCCCGGCGCCGCGCAGAACGTGGTGCTCGCCTCGCCGAACGGGACGCTCACGTCCAACGCGTTCGTCGCGCGCATCGTGATCGACCCTGCGAATCGCGCGTTCCATGAGTGCCGCGAGGACAACAACGAGTCGTCGGTGGCTCGCTCCCCCTGCCCCGGCTGATCTACTTCACCGCGGCGCGCTCGAGCGCGTAGAGCGGCACCTCGGCGGACTTTGCGATCCAGAGTCCGCCGCCCACTCGCACGAAAGATCGCGCCAACGCGTTGGCGTAGAACGCACTCGGACGTCGCTTCATCGAGGCATCCGTCTTCGTCTCGTCGACGATCCCGGCGCGGAAGTCTTCACGCGCGACTGCTT
>CBIHQZ010000580.1:0-5145 GCA_966212315.1 uncultured Myxococcales bacterium | reverse complement strand
CGACCTAGAGGTCTCCGGACACGACCGGCACCGGAAGTGGTTCCGGCAGCGGCTCCGGCTCTGGCTCGGGCAGTGGTTCCGGCTCGGGCTCTGGCTCCGGCGGCACCGTCCCCGAAAATCCCTTCTGACGACATCGCCTCCCGCCGCGCGAAAACCACGCGCGGCAATCCAAAAGCGCCCATCGCGCTAATCCCCGGTCACGAAATGGCGTCTCATCGCCACCAGGGAGTACGCGATGGGTGCCGATAGCCTCGCCCGTGAACACGGGCTCGATCCCGATCCGATCGTTGCACTGATTACCGCGGGCGATTTTCGCGCCGCGCTCGGTGCCTGCGCGCGCACGCACGGACCCGCCATCGGGCGGCTGTGCATCGCGTTTCTCGGATCACAACAAGACGCCGAAGAAGCCGCGCAGGAAACCCTGCTCACCGCGTTCGACTCGATGGCGAGTTACCGCGGCGAAGGGACCCTGCGTTCGTGGCTTTTCACCATCGCCCGCCGCGTGTGCGCGCGGCGCGTGGAAACCCGGGTGCGCCGCGAAGCGAAGCTGCGTCTCGTCCGCGAAGACGAAGCGAGCGACCCGGGCGCGGAAGCGTTGCTGATCGCGCGTCGCCGCGCAGAGCGAGTGCGGACGGCGCTCGAGCAATTGAAGCCTTCGGAGCGCGATGCCGTGGTGCTCCGGTACGAGTCGGATCTGTCGTTTCGTGAGGTCGCCGCCGCGTGCGGCATCGACGAGGCCGCCGCGCGCAAGCGGGTTTCCCGCGCGCTCGAGCGTCTTCGCGAGTCTCTGGGTGACGAGTGAGTGAAGCCATGACCACACCGTGTGATCTCGTTCGCGAACAATTGGACGCACTGCTCGATGGAACGCTCGAGCCCGCGTTGCGTGACCACGTCGTCGACTGCGACGCGTGCCGCGATCTTCGCTACGAAGTGAAGCGCGCCGCCGACGCCGTGCACGATGCCGGCGGCGATTACCGTCACCCGAGTGATTTCGATGCGCGCCTGATGGCCGCGCTCGATGCTCGTGTGGTCGCCGAAACGCCGACGGACGGCGGGCGCATCACGCTCACCGATGGATCGCCCGCGTCGAACCCGGCTGTCGCGAACGCGGCGACCGCGAGCGCGCCGGCCAGTGGTCTACCTGCCACGCGCGAACTCGCGGCGACGACCGCAGCGACCGCGCCGATGACGGCCGTGCAGCCGGTCCCGGGATCGACCGCGAGCACCGATGCGAAACCGATCGTCAAGCCCGCCGCGCGCAGTGCCCTTCCGCGCAGTCGAGCATTCTGGGCGAGCGCGATCGCACTCACTGCCGCCGCTGCGGCAGCGCCGTTCCTGATGCGCGGTGGATCGTCGAACACGCAGCACCCGACGACGCCGACCAACAGCGCGCTCGTCGCGGCCCGCGAAGCCTGGCACGGGCGGGTCGACGCGGTCGCACGCGCCGCGGCCGATCCCAACGGCGGCATCGAGATCAAGCGCAGCGGCGAGTCCGCGTTCTCGCCGCTGGTCGCATCGCGCGAGATCCCCGCCGGCGCCGAGATCCGCACCGACGCACGCACGCGCGCTCGCATCGAACTCGCCGACGGCACGCGCCTCGTGCTCGATCGCGCGACGCAGATTCGTTTCGACGCATCGGTCCCGCGCAGTGCCAACGTCGTGAGCGGCGCGCTCGTCGCGGACGTGTCGCATGTCGACGGCGCACCGGTCGCACGGCTCGCGCTTCCGACCGGCGGAGTGACCGTGCTCGGAACGAAGTTCGCGCTTACCGCGAGCCCCGATCGCAGCACCGTTCGCGTCACCCGCGGCGTGGTGCACTTGAACGCGCCGAGCGGGCGCGAGGTCGAAGTGAAGACCGGCGAAGAGGGTGTGCTCTCGGCCGGCGGATTGCCCGAGGTCGCGCCGGCGGTGGATCTCGCCGAGTCCGTCGCGTGGTCCGAGTTCGGTGGCGCGCGACCGAACGAACCCGATGCGCCCATCGTGGGGCTCGGTGAACTCCGCGCCCGTCGACCGGGGCATCAGGACGAGAACGATCACCAGGTCGCCCTCGCCGCGCACAGCGTGCGCGTGCGCATCGTCGGCAACGTCGCGCGCACCGAGATCGACGAGACCTTCCGCAACGACACCGGCAACGAGCTCGAAGGGATTTACCGCTTCCCGCTCCCGCCCGAAGCGCAGATCGAGAAGCTCTCGCTCGATGTGCACGGACGCATGGAAGACGGCGCGTTCGTCGATCGTCAGCGCGCGGCTGCGATCTGGCGCGGGGTGATCCGCAACGCGGTGCATCCGATCACGCAAGAACAGCAGACCGACGAACTCGTGTGGGTGCCCGGCCCGTGGCGCGATCCGGCGTTGCTCGAATGGCAGCGCGGCGGGCGCTTCGAACTGCGGATCTTCCCGATCCCCGCCCACGGCCAGCGCCGCGTGACGATCGCGTACACGCAGACCATCGCGCCGTCGGGTGCGCTTCGTCGATATGTGTATCCGCTCGCGCACGATGCGAATGGCTCGACGCGTGTGGAGCAGTTCGATGTCGACGTGCAGGTGCTCGGTAACGACGCGGCACTCGGTGTTCGTCCGCGCGGCTATGCGCTTGCCAACGATCCGACCAACGCGGCGCCCGGTGCGACGCATCTGGCGTTCTCGCAGAGCAGTTTCGTCCCCGCTGGTGACCTCGTGCTCGAGTACGGGCTGCCGGACCATGCATCGCCCGCGACGACCTGGGCGTTCCAGCCCGTCGCACACGATCCCACCGGCGTGGGCGCGACCGCTACGACCACACTTCCGGCCGCGGCGCCGAATCGCGCGGCGCATGCTCCGGCCCCTGCGGCCCCGGCTGCGATTCCTCCGATGCCGACGACCGAGCCGGCGTTCGTGGCGATGGCGCTGCGACCGACCCTTCCGCACTGGACCGAAGCGCGTTCGCGCGATTACGCGATCGTGCTCGATGCGAGCCGGTCGATGGTCGGCGAGCGTCTTGCGCGTGCGGTGCGATTGACCCGCGCGATGGTGGCCGAGATGGATCCGCGCGATCGCGTGGTGGTGCTCGCCTGCGACACGACCTGCCGCGAAATGCCGGGCGGATTGCAATACGCCGGTGCTTCGACGGTGCGCGTCGTCGAGCAGTTCCTCGGCAATCTCGACGCGGCCGGTGGGTCGGATCTCGTCGCGCAGATGCGGGCCGCGCTCGCATTGGTCACACGCTCGAGCGATCGCGACGGACGCGTGGTGTACCTCGGTGACGGCGCTGCCACGGTCGGCTATCGCCGCACCGATCAGGTCGCCACCGAAGTCGCCGAGAGCATCCCCGCTGGGCGCACGACCATCACCACCGTCGCCCTCGGACACGATGCCGACAGCGCGACACTCGCTGCCATCGCGCGCGCCGGCGGCGGCGTCTCCGTGCCCTACAGCCCCGGCGAAACCGTGCAGTCCGCGGCGCTCTCGGTGCTCGAATCGACTTTCGGCGTCGCGTTGCGCGATCCGATTCTCACCCTGCCGCCCGGTCTCACCGACGTCACCCCGTCGCGACTCTCGACGCTGCGTGCAGGCGGCGAAGTGCTGGTGGCCGCGCGCATGAGCGGCACCGACGTCCAGGGCGAGGCGGTTCTTCGCGGCACCGTCGCAGGCGAGCCGTTCGAGCAGCGGTTTCCGATTCGTGCGCATGCCACCAGCGACGCGGGCAATTCGTTCGTGCCGCGATTGTTCGCGGCGCAGCGCATCGCGGATCTCGAGTCGAACGATGCGATGACCGCACGCGAGGAGATCGTCGGGCTTTCGCAGCGATTCCATGTCCCGTCGCGATTCACTTCACTGCTCGTGCTCGAGAGCGATGCGATGTACCGCGCGTTCGGCGTGCGTCGCGAGGCGCAGAACGAAGTGAGCTGGACGGGCGAACAGACGGCGGTCGCGAGTGCGAGCGAAGCGCCTCCCGCGCCCCCGGTGGGCGCGGTGCCGACGGAGCGCTCGGCCGACGAGAATGCCGAGCGCGAAGCGCAACGCGCGGTGCCGACCGATCCCTCCCTCGCATTCGGCACGCTCGCGGGCGGAATGATCGGCGGGGCACAGGACGCCGATCACGCCTCGCTCGGCCTGTCCGGCACGGGGGAGGGTGGCGGCGGCAGCGGAACGATCGGCGCGGGCAACGGCACCGGCGCGGGTTACGGCGTCGGTGCGGGTCGCGCAGGAATGCGTCACGCGGGCGCCGCCGGCGAGAGCGAAGAAGACGACACCGCGGGAGCATCGGACAGCATCGGTGACAACTCAGCGCCCGTGACGGCGTCCACTTCGATCACGACACCGACCGTGCCCGCCGCACCCGCGGCGGCGGCCGCTCCGACGCCGATGCCGTCGATGGCGCGGCGCTCGCGTGCGGCGAGTGAACCGTCGCCCGATCTCGTCGCCGCAACGCGCCAGCCTTCGGGCGGCGGCGGCACCGGCGGCCTTGCGACACAGGGCCACGCTTCGTCGACGGGCGGCGCACCCATCTTGAACAACGGCACGATGATGGGACCGGTCGCACAACAGAATCGCGTCACCGCGCGCCCCGCCGATCGCGTCGAGCGACTCGATCGTCCCGGTCAATGGATGCGTCGCACGTGGGTTCGTCGTGGGTCCGTCAACGACGGCAGCGCACGATCGAGCGACCTCTCGCACGTGATCACCGCGCGCGCTGCGCTCCAATCGCTGCCCGACAGCAAGACACGCCATCAAGAGCTGTATCGCTGGCTCTCGATCTCGGCGAACTTCGACGAAGCCGCGGAGATCGCCACCCGCTGGTCGACGCGCGACGCGCTCGATCCCGACGCACTCACGCGTCTCGCCGACGTGGCCGCGCGCCGCGGCGATCGCGATCGCGCGATTCGCATCCTCGGCGGCGTGATCGACGTGCGCCCCGACGACGTGAACGCGCTCAAGCGCATGATCACCCTCCATGACCGCGCCGGTCAGAGCACCGAAGCGTGCGCCTACCGCATCTCACTCGCGCAGGTGCAGAGCTTCGACGCAGCTGTCGTCGCCGACGCGCTCCGATGCGAGCGTGCACTCGGTCACGCGAACAGCGCCGTGCGCATGCTGAGCGGAGTCTTCGACCCGTCACTGCGCACCCGCGTCGAAACCATCGCCGGCACGGCCGCGCCGACGCTC
>CBIHQZ010000579.1:0-5145 GCA_966212315.1 uncultured Myxococcales bacterium | reverse complement strand
CCCTCTTCGCCGTCATCGCGCCGCGCGAACACGCCACCGCCACGCCCGCCCGAGGAATTGCTGAAGCTCGCCGGCACCTGCGTCGTCACCGGCTGGCACGGCCGCCCCATCCCCCTCGAGGTTCGACGGATGGCGCACCGCGGAGGACTCGGCGGCGTCATTCTCACCAACCACAATTTCTCGTCGCGCGATGACCTCGTCTCGCTCACCCGCGAACTCGCCGCACTCGCGCCACCCGATGCCGCGCCGCTCGTATCGGCCGACGAAGAAGGCGGACCCGTCGGGCATCTCTCTCCGCCGCTCACGCGCTTCCCGTCGATGACCTCGCTCGGGCAGATCGACGACGTCGATCTCACCCATCGACTCGGCGCCGCGCTCGGCGAAGAACTCCGCAGCGTCGGCGTGACGTTCGACCTCGCACCGGTTCTCGACGTGCGCACCTCGCCGAGCAACACCGTGGTGCTCAATCGCGTGTTCGGCCGCGATCCCGAACGCGTGGCCCGCCATGGTCGCGCGCTCGCCGACGGTCTTCGCGCCGCCAACGTGCTCGCGTGTGCGAAGCACTTCCCCGGCCACGGCGACACGGTGCTGGACAGCCACGTCGGGCTGCCGCGGGTGAACCACGGCCTCGAGCGTCTCGACGCCGTCGAGCTCGTGCCGTTTCGCGCCTGTGCCGACGCGGTTCCCGCGGTGATGGTCGCCCACATTCTCTACACCGCCATCGATCCATCGGCGCCGTCGTCGCTCTCGCGTCGCGTCGTCGAAGGGCTGCTTCGCGATCGCATCGGCTACAGCGGAGTCGCCATCACCGACGATCTGCAGATGGCCGCGATCCGCGCGATGCATCCGATCGAGCAAGCGGCCGAACTCGCGATGCGTGCCGGGAACGACATGCTTCTCGTCGCACACACGCCCTCGTTCGCCGCCCGCGCGGTCGAGCATCTCGCGCGCACCGCCGAACACGATGCCGCGCTACGAACGCGCCTGGAGCAGGCGAACACGCGCGTCGTCGCGATGCGCGCGCGACTCTCCTCGCCTATTCCGCCCAATCCGTATCCGGTGGAGGCCGCGTCGGTGGTGCGCGAAGTCCAGCGTCGACTCGCGGCGCTTCCGTCGCATCCGCGCACGCATTCGACCGAGCGCGACCCCACCCTGCGGCGATAGCTCCCGAGGAATTCCCGGCGGGTGAACCCCACCCCTTTCAAGGTCTTGAGCTCGCGTGCGAACGTCGCCTCGAAGGCGGTGCGTGGTGGAGCAGTTGGTTAAGCGGTTCGCAACGGCGAGCCCGGTGACGGTGATGACCCGGATGCTCATGCAGCGGGCGGTCTCTGCCGACGTGATCGATGGCGTCTTCGCGAGCCATCGAGGGCGTCAGTACGAACGTGAGTTGCTGTTCTCGTCAGTCGTCAACGTGATGTCGCTCGTTGCTCTCGGCATTCAACCGAGTGTTCATGCAGCGGCAAGAAGTCTCGGCGACATCGGCGTGTCGCTTCAGGCGCTCTATTCGAAGATCGCAGCGACGAGCCCCGATTTGGTGCGCGCCCTGGTTCGGACGACGGCAATGTCGATCATGGAGGTTCGTGCAGGACTTCCGCCGGTCGAGAAACCGATCCTCCCGGGCTATCGCCTTCGCGTGATCGACGGCAACCACCTGCCAGTAAGCGAGAAGCGGATCGGACTGCTGCGCGGATTCTCTGGAACCGCGCTGCCGGGACAGGCCGTCGTTGTCTATGAGCCCGACACCGATTCGGTGCTCGACGTCGTTCTCGGCGAAGACGCCTATGAATCGGAGCGCGCGCTGTTCGCGAAGTTCGTCCCGGAGATGCGCTCCGGCGAGCTGTACCTCGCGGACCGACTCTACGGCGTCTGGAACGTCATGCTCGCGATCGCGAAGCAGGGTGCGCTCTTCAGCATCCGCGCGCGACTCGACTCAGTCCACATGGTGCCGATCGGAGCGCGCAAACGGATCGCAAAGACCGCGCGCGAGACGGTGTACGAGCAGCAGGTCTCGGTGCGGTGCGGGAGCGAGACGCTTTCGGTACGACGCATCGACATCAAGCTCGCGAAGCCAACCGAGAGCGGCGAGGACACCGTCGTGTTGCTGTCGAACGCCCCGACTTCATTGAACGCAGATCTCCTCGCCAATCTCTATCTGTCGCGCTGGACGATCGAGAACATGTTCCAACGGCTACAGCACGCCTTTCGGAGCGAGATCGCGTCGCTCGGTCAACCGCGCGCGGCGCTCTTTGCGTTCGGCACCGCGATCGTCGCATTCAACGTTCTCTCGGCACTCCGATACGCGATCGAGGCGGAGCAGAATCTCGCCGCCGCGGATATCGCGCTGTCGACATTTCATCTCTCCAACGAGGTACGCACGAAGTGGGAGGGCATGATGATCGCGGTCGAGCCGCACGAATGGGAGTGGCTCGACAAGCTCTCGGCGGCGGAGGTGATAGCGAAGCTTCGTGACCTCGCGAAGTCAGTTCCCGCGAAACGATTCGCGCGAGCGAAGCGCACTCCTCGCGCACCGAAGAAGCCGCCCGAGAAACTCGGGTCGCGCGTGAGGAGTCGCCACGTGTCGACAGGACGCGTGATGCGAGCGGGGCGAATCGAGTGAGTCGAAGACCTTGAAAGGGGTGGGGTGAACCCGCGGGCAACGATTCACTGGTTCCCGGCGGGTGAACCCGCGGGCAACGATTCCGAAGCTTCGCCTGCGCGAAGCTCTCGGTGACTGGGTGGATCGTCCGAATTCGACAGATGGTTCAGCAGCGGTTCATCGCGAGCCTCGCGAAGGCGAGGCTTTGGAAGCGTAGCCGCGGCTTCCAGCCGCCGGGCGGGCCCGTTGGCCCCGGGCGCGTTGAGCGCGGGCTCGTGGACCCCGCTGTGGTTCCCGGCGGGTGAACCCGCGGGCAACGATTCCGAAGCTTCGACTGCGCGAAGCTCTCGGTGATCATCGCGAGCCTCGCGAAGGCGAGGCTTTGGAAGCGTAGCCGCGGCTTCCAGCCGCCGGGCGCTTGCACTTGCACTCGCATGCGCCTGCAACGTGCGATGAAACGCTTCGACGCTCGAGAGCAACCGCTTCTGCAGATTGATGAACACGAGCGCCGTCGCCCCTGCCCCGCGCGACGGGCGCACGAGGCGCGTGTAGTCCGCGAGCAGGTGCGCGAGTTCGAGTTCCGCCGCGGTGCCCTTCCCGAGTGCGATGGGCTCCCCGTGCGGCACGGCCGGCTTCCCGGGCTCGCGCGACGTGGCACGCGCGGTCCACGCAGCGCTCGCATCGTCGTGGGTGAGTTCGAGTTCGACGAGACGTCGCAGCGGGAACTTCGCGACCTTCAGCTGCCGCAGGTCTTCCTTGAGACGCCGCACCATCACCGCGTCGAGCTGCGCGCGACCGGTGCTTCCGGCGACCTTCACGCCGCGGGTGAAGCGCTGCGGGTCGAGCAGTTCGAGCAGCGCGGAGAAGCTGTTCGAGTGTCCGTTGTGCGGCGTGGCGGAGAGAAAGAGCCGGTTCTCGAAGCGCGGTGCGAGGTCGCGAATGACCTCGGTGATGCTCGAGTCGACGGCGTACTTCTGCGAACTCGCGGGGGCGGCGACGTGGGCTTCGTCGAGAATCAGCAGGCTGCGTTTGGCGCGGAACCCGCCGTCACCTGCGCGCTCGGCGAGCTGTTGCAAGAGCGCGTCGCGATACTCGGGACGTCGCAGGAGCTGGTGCGAGACGATGAAGCGCGTGTGCGTCGACCACGCGTTGGTGGCGAACCCGCGTTCCTGACGACGGCGTCCGATGAACGCGCGGGACATGACTTCGAACTGCAGGCCGAAGCGCTTCTGCATCTCGTCGCGCCACTGGAGGCACACCGAGGCGGGGCAGACGATGAGCATGAACTCGACGCGCTGCCGGAGGAGCAATTCCTGCGCGATGAGCCCGGCCTCGATGGTCTTCCCGAGACCGACGTCGTCGGCGATGAAGACGTTCGCGCGCGGGAGCGCGAGGGCTTTGCGCAGGGGCGTGAGCTGATGGTTGAGCAGCTCGATGCCGGCGCGGAACGGCGACTGGAAGAGTTCGGCGTCGGTGGCGGTGACGCTGTTCCACTTGAGGGCGTGGAAGTACGCGGCGAAGTGGCGGGGCGGATCGATGTGGGTGATCTCGCCGAGTCCGTGGGCTTCGGGCTGGAGCACGCGCGCGCCGAGTTCGAGTTCCCAGAGGACCTGGAGGCGGTCGCCTTGCGCGTCGTCGTCGAGGCACACGAGATCGACGAGGGTGGCGTGGTGGTCGGCGGGCGGCGGGGTCACGCGCTCGACGAGCCACTGTCGATGGCGGACGCGGGCGATGTCGCCGGCGTGGGGCGCGTAACGCGGGAGGGAGTTGGGGACGAAGAGGGGCGCGGGCGGTGCGCTTTCGGCGGCGCCGTGGGCTTGCAGGAGGCGTGATGCGAGGGCGGCGCGGGCGCGGCCGGTGTCGTCGAGTCCGTGGTGCTTGCAGGCGAGTTTGAGTTCGTCGCGGGCGAGGACGCCGAGGAGGTCGCGGAAGGCGATGTGCCCGGACGCGGCGAGTGCGTCGACCTGCTTGTCGCGCGCGGCGTCGGGGGCGAGTTGCACGGCGAACGCGCGGGCGAGTTCGAGCAGGCGCGGACGCTGAAGGGTGCCGAGGATGGTGCGCGTCGAAGGGGTCGTCATCGCGGGGTCGGGGTTGCAGCGGACGGGTTGTTCGCGCGCAAACCCCACGCATCATGCAGGAGGGCGCATGCATGGGTGAGCGGAAATTCGAGACTGAAAAGCCTGGAGTGGCGCTCGGTGCGGGCGGTCTCGCGGCCGGTCGGCACCACCGCGCGCGAGGGCCTCGATCGGATGCGGATGTGGATGCGGATGTGAAAGGGGAAGCGGAACCGACGGTGCGCGTCGACGGCCGCGTTCAATCGATGGAGTGCGGATGAGAATCGCGTCGTGCGCGCCGACTGCGCCTGGAGCGTCGGCGCCACGATCGCTCCCGCCGAACGCTACCCGGCACTGCGCTCGCCTCCGCTCGCTCGCCTCGACCTTGTCGCGGCACTCGCGCTGCCTCTTTTCGCGCGCCAGCACCACGCATCGGCGCGCGACTTCCGCGGCCCGTTACCCCCCACCACCACCCCGCACACCGCCAGCCACCCA
>CBIHQZ010000578.1:0-5161 GCA_966212315.1 uncultured Myxococcales bacterium | reverse complement strand
CTGTACAGCACCGGCAAGCGGGTCGCGTCACACGATCTCTCCGAGTGGCTCGAGACGCTTCGAAGCCGCGTCGAGAACGAAGACGAATCGCATCGCGTTCGTGACGCGCTCGAGGACATCGGTCCGTCGGACGTGAAGACGCCGGTTGAAGTGCCGGCGAGCGCGAGTCAGCTGTCGCGGCCGGGGCCGAGCACATCGTCGGGGCTCTCGCGGCCGCATCTGGAACGACGCGACGTCACCCTCTTGTCGATCGAACTCACCGACCGCCCCGATCCGGCGACGCGGCCTTTCGAGAGCTTCATGCCGATCGCGAATCGGTTCGGCGGAATCGTCGCGGATGCAACCGAGCAGCACGCGGTGTTGATCTTCGGCGCACACGATCCCGACGGTCGCGACACCGAAACCGCGACGCGATGCGCGCTCAAATTGCAGCACGCCGCCGCGCGATCGCAGGTCGCGATCGGGATCGGGATCCACGCCGCGCGCGTGCACGTGAATGCCACGGGTTCGCCCGAGCGCGATCAATGGTTCACCGCCGCGGTCGCGCTCGTGCGTGATCTCGGTCGCGCCGCGGGGTCGCGCATTCTCGCGAGCGAACCGGTCGGGCGGATCGTCGGAGAGCAGTTCCAGATCGAGCCCGTGCGCAGTCGCACCGCGGATCTCGATCGCGTCGCCGGCACACCGTTGCTCGTGCTCGCGGAGCGCTCGCAGCACGATGGCACCCACCGGCGATTCGTCGGCCGCAAGGATCCGCTGCGGAAGGTCGGCGAGGTCCTCGCGCGCGGTGCGAAGTCGGGTGCGCGCTCGGTCGTGCTCGTCGGCGAGGCGGGCACAGGCAAGACGCGTTTTCTCGACGAGGTGGTCTATCGCCTGCGCCGGATGAATCATCCGGTAAACTGGTACGCCACCACGTGTTTCGCGCACGATCGCGACGTGCCGATGTCGGCGCTGCAGTCGATGCTTCGCGTGATCCTCGGTGTCGACGAGACCGATCACGACGAGGCGATTCGCGAGAAGGTGCAGCGGCTTCGTGAACTCGGCTGCAACGACGACGAAGCGGCGGCGGTGAGCGTGCTTCTCGGCGTCGATGCGGGAAACGGAGCGGACCCCGCGGCGCACTTGCGCGGTGCGTGCGGAAAGATCGCGACGCGTCTCGCGCAGGACAAGCTGACGGTGCTCGTGTGGGACTCGGCCGAGGCGATGGACGACGACTCGCAGATGATCGTCGACGAGTTGTTGCGCAACGCGGGTCGCGCTCGGGTTGTGGTCATCGTCGCGTGCCGACCCGGGTTCGTGTACGCGTGGAAGGACGCGCCGAAGGTCGAGGAGATCACGCTCGGCGCACTCCCCGAGGACGAAGCGAGGCAGCTCGTTGCGCAGCGACTCGGCGTGCCGCGCGAGGCCGATCTTCCGCCGGAACTGTTGGAAGACCTCTGGACCAAAGGCGCCGGAAACCCGCTTTTCGTCGAGGAGTACACCAAGTCGCTGCAAGAGGCGGGGGCGCTCGAGGTCCGCGAGGGCGATGTCATCTATCGGCGCGACGTCGCCGAGGTCGAAGTGCCGAAGACCCTGCGCGGTCTCGTCACGAGCGAGATCGCGCGGCTCAGCCCGACGCAGCGACAGGTGTTGCAGGTCGCAGCGTGCGTAGGCCCGCGCTTCCATCGCGACGTGATTCTCGAAGTCGGCGGATACAACGCGAAGCTGCTCGACGAAACGCTCCAGTCGCTGGTGACGCGCGGGTCGCTGCATCAGGTCGCGTCCGACGAATTCGCATTCGCGCACGATCTGCGGCGCGACGTGGTCTACGAGGGACTTCCGCTCGAAGCGCGAAGGCAGCTGCACGGAACGGTTGCCGCGGTGCTCGAGCGACTCTATCCCGATCGACTCGACGAACTCGCGGAGCGTCTCGCGCATCATCATCGCGAAGCGAACGAACGCGCGAGCGCCATCGAATACCTGGTGCGCGCCGCGCGCCGCCAGCAGTCGGAGTCGGCTTACGCAGCCGCGACCGCGAATCTCGCGCGCGCGATCGAGTTGGTTCTCGCGTCGCCACGGTCGGAACCCGAGCGCGTGATGAATCTGTACGCCGATCTCGGGATGTCCGCGATCCGCAGTCGGCAGGTCGATCTCGGTCTCGAGAAACTGCGCCTCGGTCTCGCCTACGCGGAAGATCTCGGCGATCGCGCGCACACGATCCGCATGCTCGTGCTCCTCGGCCGGCTGCTTGCGCTCGGTCACCAGGTCAACGAAGCCGTGCAGCACTTCGAACGCGCGCGCGGCATGGTTCCCGCGACCGATCGCACCGTGCTCGGCGAGATCGCGGCCTCGATCGGGGCAACGTACGAACGCAACGGCGACTTCCGCCGCGCCCATTCGCATCTGGAAGAAGCCGCGAAACTCGCCGGACAACGTGGCGACCGTCGTGACACCGCGTCGGCGTTCATGGCGCTCGCGCGATGCGAAGCGGCCGCCGGCGAACGCGATCGCGCGCTCTCGACGTGGGAGCGCGCCAACGATCTGATCACCGAACGCGACGAGCCCTCACTGCGCGTCGACGCGGTGAAGACCCTCGCGCAGATCCACTTCTTCACTCGCGACTTCCAGCATGCCGCCGAGTTCGCCGAGCGA
Organism: uncultured Myxococcales bacterium; assembly: GCA_966212315.1. Lineage (GTDB taxonomy): Bacteria > Myxococcota_A > Polyangia > Polyangiales > CBIHQZ01. The sequence goes on along the minus strand of CBIHQZ010000578.1, from coordinate 2,533 downwards.
ACCCTCGAAGAAGCGCGCGAGTACGGGCTCTCCTACGAGGCCGCCATCGCCGCGCACAATGCCGGCGACACGCTCATTCGCCTCGGTGATTACCGCAAGGCGTTCGTGCTTCTCAGCACGTCGCAGCAGATCGCCACCGACCGCGGGCTCGAAAAGCTGCGGCAGTTGAACACCACGCTGCTCGCGTTCATCGATGCCGCGCAGTTCAACAAGCCCGAGGCGCTCGGTCGCATCGAGTCGGCCGCCGCGTATGCCGCGTCGCACGGGTACACATGGGATCTGCTCCAGGCGAAGTACCTGCTCGGGGTGATCGCGAAAGAGCAGGGCAATCGCGAACACGCGCGTGCGCTGCTCCGCGAAGCCCTCGCGCTCGCCAACGAAACCGAGAACAAGATGTGGGCCGATGACTGCGAAGCGCTCCTTCGCGAGGTCAGTTCGCTCGCGCCGCCGAGCCTTCGTCCGCCGCGCGGGTGATGTTGCCGTCGTCGCGCGTTCGCGTAGCGTGCGACGCATGGAAACCACGCTCAAACGCGCACTCGATCAAGCCGCGGTCTGGCATCGCGAGCATCGTCGCAAGTACCCGGGCGCCGACGTTCCGTACATGAGCCATTGCGCCGGCGTGGCGGTGACTCTCGCGCGGCACGGGTTCGATGCCGACGTGGTGGCTGCCGGCGTGCTGCACGACGTGATGGAGGACGCGGGGGTGACGTTCGAACAGCTCGAGAAACTCTTCGGTCGCCGCGTCGCAGAACTGGTGCGGCACGTGAGCGAAGAGGACAAGTCGTTGTCGTGGGAGCAGAGGAAACGCGCCTACCTGGAGCACTTCCGTGTGAAGCCGTGGGATGCGCAGGCCATCACCCTCGCGGACAAGATCGACAACTTCGAATCGATCGTCGTGTGCGCCCGCGATCACGGTGATCCCTGGCCGATGTTCAAACGCGGACGCGACGCACAGCTCGAGCGCTTCGACGTTCTCGCCGGGCTGCTCGATTCGCTGGCGCCGCATCCGTTGATCGACGAGTACCGCGCGGCGCTCGAACGAGTCCGCACGGTGTGATCGACGCTTGCCTCAGCGCGAGGCGCGAACCACTGCGTGACGTCGCGTGCGCTGCGCCGCGAGGTATGCGCCGTAGCCGAAGAGCATCGCCATCATTGCCATCAGATCGCCGCGCGCGCTGATCGAGCCCGGGCCCACGCTGCAGCCGCGACCACCCGCCGACGGGAGCGTTTCGGTGCCCGTGAACTGCCCGTTGTTCGCGCGCGGATCGATGTCCACGGTGTCGAGCTGCGTGCCATCGAGTCGCTTCGTGACGATGTGAATCGAGGTCGGGCTCGCGTCGATGATCATGTAGTGGTTCACCGACTCGCTCGTCGCCGTCCAGCTGCTGCGGCCCACGCCGTAGAGCGGCGCACCGGCCCCGCCAGTCACGAAGTACGTCACGCCGTTGATCGCGTTCGTGCGTTCGTAGTCATGGTCGTGACCCTGGAACACGACGTCGACGCCGTGCCGCGAGAACATCGGTCCGAGCGACGACGGAATCGAACCGCTTCCTGCGCCGCCGTGCTGGCCCGAGCTGTAGAGCGGCTGATGGAGCAACACGAACAGCGGCTTCGATTCGTTGCGAGCGAGGTCGCGATCGATGAAGTCGTACTGCGGCGAGCCTCGCGTGACGGGCGAGTTGCCGTCGACGAGTACGAAGTGCGCCGGTCCGATGTCGAGCGATCCCCACGTGCGCGACGAGCCCGAGGTGTCGGACGTGAGCCGCACGAGATTCGAGAACAGCGAGCCGACGTCGTGATTGCCCGGAACGCCGGTGAACGCCGTGGTCTCGAGCAGCGGTCGCTCGATCTCGAAGAAGGTCTGCCATTGTGAGAGTTGCGTGCCGCTCTCCACGTCGTCGCCCGTCGTGAGGAACACGTCGGGACGTTGCGCGAGCACCGCCTGGACAATGCGCCGATGGACGTCGTCGCCCGTGCGCGAGTCACCGAAGACGGCGAAGTGAAGCGTCTGCGAGGCATCGGGCGGCGCGATGAAACGGCCGCTGCGATCACCGACGGTGTACGTGTACTCGACGCCGGGAACGAGACTGTCCAGCTCGGCCGCCTGCACGCTTCCGGTCACGGTGCTCGTCGCGGTCACGTCGGGATGTCCCGGCGAAGTGGCGACGACCGGGACAGGCGAGTTCTCCTGATCCATCCACACGATGCTGACCCTGCCTGGTCCATGAGGCTGAACCGCCGGACCGAGCGTGACCGTCGCGAAGGCCGATGTGGCGGACGCGAGGATGCCGACAGCGGTTACGAGCGGGAGTATGCGCATGGCGGAGTGGGGTACGGTCGCAGCGCCTGCGCGATGAAGGGCGCGCGCAGGATTTCTCGCGGTCGCCGATGCACCGATGCACCGATGGTCGGATGAGCGATGAGCCGATGGCCCGTGGACTGTGGTGGCGCATCGTGACGCGCCTGCGTGACCGGGTACCAATCCGATCCGGTGTGGCGGCGCGATCGCACCACGCCTCCATCCCCTCGTCCC
>CBIHQZ010000577.1:0-5163 GCA_966212315.1 uncultured Myxococcales bacterium | reverse complement strand
CCCGCCACGCTCGCGTTCGCCCTCGACGACGGCCCGCGTTCGATGTTTCGGCTCGGCTCCGCGCTCGAACGCACTTCGAAGCTCCCCGCCACGCTCGCGTTCGCCCTCGACGACGGCCCGCGTTCGATGTTTCGGCTCGTTTCTGCCCTCCCGTGTGTTCCGAAACCCATTCCGAAGCTCGCGTCTGCCCTCGGGCGGGTATCGAAACCGCAACGCGGGCTCGGTTCTGCCTTCCCAGAGGTTTCGCGACCGACTTCGAGCAGGATTTCTGCACTCGCACCGGTTTCAAAACCTGAATCGGGCAGAAATTCTGCCTTCACCCGGTTCCAAAACCATCCCCCGGGCAGATCCATGCCCTCGACGCGGTTTCAAACCCGTCGCCGGGCAGAAATTCTGCCTTCGCCCGGTTCCAAAACCCTCGGCGGGCAGAATTCTGCTCCCGAGCGAGTGCCGCGGGCTCAGTAGAGTCGCGAGCGCGGCGTCGCTACCGCGGACACGGCACCATGACTTCGCTCCACGTACCGCCCGCGCAACGCAACTTCCACCCGTTCACGCACGCGCCGTAGTCGCACTCGAGCCCGTCGTTCGAACACGCGGCACCGATCTGCGGACTCGTTCGCGGGCAGTTCGCATCGGCAGGCGGCGGCGTGCAGACCCACATCGCTTCGGGGGTGCACGGACCGCCCGCGCAGTTGGTGCACGAGCAACGCGTGCCGTCGGCGAACGGACAGACGGTCGCGCTCGCAGAGCACATTCCGCTCGGCTGCGAGGCGGGGCACATACCGCGACCGCTGCAGTCGACCGCAACGATCTGCCACTGATGACTCGTGCACGTGCCGACGTCGCGGCAATGGAACGCGGGGTCGTCACCGAACGTGCAGCGCGCGCCTTCGACCGGGCACGCGGAGCCCGAAGCAGGCTCGGTCGCAGGGCATGCCGCCATCGGCGGTGCGGTGTCGCTCGCGCTTGCGTCGACGACGTTCGACGAATCGGTTGCAACGTCGGTGGATCCGTCGAAATTCGTGACGGTCGATCCGCAGCCGGCAGTGCTCCAGAGTGTGGCGAAGAGAAGCGCGCGCATCGAGAAGTGCATGCGCGCGACTGTATCGCGAGCGGGCGTGTCTACACCAGGGCGACCCCGACGGCGCGTGATAGATTCGCCCTCGATGGCGAGGAAGGTTCGACCCGCGGCACGCGTCGTCGCAGTGCTCTGTCTCTGCTTCGCCGGCTGCCGCGCGTACGACCGCGGCATCTACTACTACTTCGTCGACGCGAGCGGTGCGGATTCGTCAGCGGTCGAAGCTGCGACCGACGCACACGATGCCGCCGCTGATGCTTCGGACGCGTTCGACGCGACCACCGCAGACGACGCGAGCACGATGGACGCGTCCAACACAGACGACTCTCCGCGAGTCGACGCGCTCGACGGGCTCGACATCTCCGACGCCCAATCGGATTCGCCGCAGCCCGACACGGGATCCGACTCGCTCGTTCCGCCCACGGACTCGCCGATCGATTCGCGCGACGCGTCGCCCGACATCATCGTCGACGCCCGCGCCGACGTGCCGGCAGCCGACGCTGGATGCAGCGCAAACCTCATCGCGAATCCTGGCTTCGAGGCCGGCTTGTTGCCGTGGGAGACGTTCATCGCGCCGCCCGCACAAGCAACCTTCAGTATCGTGGACAGCGGCGGACACAGCGGCCCGCGCGTAATGGTGACCGCGATTACGCAGGTGTCGGTGGATGATTGGGCGGTGCAGCTCGCGCAGTACCCCATCGCGTTCACGGCAGGTCGCCACTACCACCTCAGCTTCTTCGCGCGCTCGGCCGATACTTTCACGCTGCGCGCGGCGTTCCAGCAGGGCGTCGATCCGTACGGCGAGTACTGCAGCTCGGTCGCGATGCCGAGCACCACGTGGCGCGAGACCACGCTGGACTGCATGCTGCCGACCGACGCTCGCGGTCAGGTGGTCTTCTTCCTCGGATACACGAGGGGCGCCCTGATGATCGACGACGTGTCGGTCATCGAGTGTCCCTGAGCGCGAGGCACTTCGAAGCGCGCCGCATCATTGCATCCGACGCGGTCGCTGCGCGCGCGGGTTCGAAAGGCTATGAATCGAGCGCCACCGTTCTCGAACGCCAGGAGCTTTCGCATGTCACGAATCGTCTCGCGCCGCTTCATCGTCCTCTTCGTCGTCGCGTTCGGCGCTGTCGCTTGCGCGCGCAACCGCACCGTTCCTGCGACCCACGACGAGGCAACGACTCCGACCCAAGGCACGTCTGCGAACAACAGTGGCGCAGGATCCGGCGAACCGGTTCGATGCGGCGCGGCCACGTGCGCCCGCGGGCAGGTCTGCTGCAACGCGAGTTGCGGCATCTGCACCGATCCGGGCGGCATGTGCACGCAGCAGTTGTGCGAAGCGAGCCCCGATGCAGCGACCGCTCCGACGCCGGCGCCGGGCGCGACGTGCGCGAGTGACAGCGACTGCCGCACGTTCTCGGACTACTGCACCGGCTGCAATTGCCGCGCGCTCGCACGCACCGCGCCGGATCCCACGTGCAGCGGGCCCGGCGTGCGCTGCCTCGCGGATCCATGCATGCGCCACACGGCCGCGTGCGATCCCGCGACGCATGCGTGCGTGTTGCGCTGAGGCGTCAGGCAACTAACGCGCGCCGTACTCCGAGGCGCTGCGGCCCGAGAATTCCCGCGCGCGTTCATCCGGCACGACCGTTGCTCGATGCACACGAATGCATCGCGCTTCCGTTGCTTTCGCCGCGCTCGTCGCATCGCTCGCTGTCGCATGTGGTGAACGTCCACCGCCCAACGATTCCACCGATGGTCCACGCTTCGTCGATCCTCCGATCGTCGACAAGCAATCACTGATTCCTCTCGAGTACGAAGCCTGGAACGCCGGTCGCGAACCCGATCCAGGCCTCGCGGCACGAGAACCCGCGTACTACTTCCAGCGCACCGTGCTGGGGCAATCACCCATCGACGCGTTCAGCGGAATGTCGCACGCCGGTCCGTTGCGAATCGTCCGCTTCGAAGTGCACGAAGACCTGTTGATCGCACGCGGTGCGCCCGAGGATCCGCGGAGCGCGGCGGACACCGCACCGATCGGCGTGTTCCGCGTCGTCGCGCACTTCGATCCTGCGGGCGACGCTGGAACGTGCGATGCGTCGGGCTGCGCGGCGCGCGCGGACGACCGCCCGTGGTTCCAACGCCGATACATGCGGATCGACTGGTCGCGCAATCTCGTCGAGCACATCGACACGCAGTTCGAAGCAGACACGATTCCGTCGCTGCGCAGCGAGTCGATGAGTGCTGGCGTCGTCGGCGAAGACGATCCCCTCGCACCTCGATTCGAGCGCGACCTCTCGCGATTCGATTTCATCGAACGCTCGGTCGTGCACCCCGAACTGACGGTTGTGCCGTCTCTCGCGGGCAGCACGCGAGATCTGTGCAGCGTGTTCGATCGCGATCGGGTTCGCTCTTGTGGCCCGGTACAGCTCACATCCCGATTGGCGTTTCGCCGCATCGATCCGGTCGGCGAGATGCGCCCCACCATCGTCGGCGTTACCGATCCGAGCGCATACGACGGTCGCTTCTCGACAACGCGGGCCTCGGTACGCCGTTCGTCCGCGGGCGTTCCGTTCGAAGTCGCCGCACGCGTCGATCTCTTCGAGCGCGATCACGCGATTGCGACGGGTACACCGACATCCACCGGATGCAACCGAGACGCTGATTGCCCCGGAGAAACCGTGTGCGCGATCGCGTCCTCACCCCGTGATGCCGCCCGTCGCGGATCGTGCGCGCCGGTCGCGCTGCTCCATGTGCCCGACGATGCGTCTCGCGCGTGCAGTCGCGACTCCGACTGTCGTGACGGCGGTGCGAACGCGATGTCCGGCACTGCGCAGTGCGATCTCGCCACGCACACCTGCGGCGAGCCGTACCGTCGATGCGCCACGGATCTCGATTGCGCGGGCCGCGAGCCTGGCGCGTTCTGCGATCGATCGGTTGCAACCGTTCGCTCCGACGCGCAGGGGCTGTGCACCGCGCCGTTGCGCGCACGCTCGGTCCGGCCGATCGCGATTCATCTCACGCAGGGCGTCCCCGATGACATCGTGCCGGGCATCGCACGATCGATCACTTCGTGGAACGCTTCGTTCCGCGAAGCGATCGTTCGCGCGCGTCGCCGCGAGTGTCAGATCGAGCATGAGATCGACGCGGCGAATCCGACGAGTGACACCGAGCCGACGTGCAACGCAGCGGCGGTGACAGGCCTCGACGAAGCGCTCGGCGCCGATGCGCGATTCGTCGTCGTCGGATGCCACGCCCCGGTATGGGGAACGGCCACCGGCGCGGGCTCGCACTCGCCGAGTGATGTCGATGCCGCACACGCGAGCGGCTGGGACCTCCCTGTGTGCGGGGCGCAAGGGACCGTCGCGCGCGCCGGCGATCTCGGAGCGCTGACGGTCGACGTCGCGAACGCGGGCGATCGTAGCGACAACGCGTGGGTGTCGCTCGCGGCAGATCCGATCGACGGACACATCGTTGCGGGTCGCATCGTGCTCTCCGCGACGCGACTCGACGACGGCGCATCGCTGCTACGGCAGTTCAGTCTCGCGGCTGCGGGTCGCGACACGCCGTTCGCGACGAGACCGCCGCTCGCGCTCGATGCGGCGTTCCACGCACCCGGCGCTGCGGAGCGTCTTCGCACCGTGCACACGATCCTCGACGACATCGCGCCCAACGCGGTCGGGTTCGACCTGCTGAACACCGGTCTCTTCGGCGACGGCAGCGGCAATGCCGAAGCGCGGTTCATGACACTCGCATCGAGTTCACTAGGTCGCGCGACGATCGGTGGATGGAGGGAATGGCTCACACCCCTGGACTCGGGACTCGACGACCTGGCGAGCGGCGCGCTCGTGTCGCCGTTCGACGGGGAGTCTGTCGCCGCACGACGCATCCGCGAACGACTGCAGGTAGAGCAAGGGCAGGCCGAATGTGGGCTTCGCTACGAGCCTGGCGATCTCGCGCTCGATCCCATCATCGCGCGGGTTACAGCAGTGTCGCAGCCAACGTGCACTGATGACGCCTCGCTCTGCGTCGACGGTGCGATTCCGTGGGTCACGCAATCGTCGGTTCCCGCCGACGATGTG
>CBIHQZ010000576.1:0-5191 GCA_966212315.1 uncultured Myxococcales bacterium | reverse complement strand
CACGGCGCACTCCCGCTTTCAACGCTCGTACCTCCTCGCTCGCGGCCCTCGCTTCACGCCACCTTCGTTCCAGCCCCTCTCTCGACGACGCCTCGAGTCCGCGCGCCAAGCGCGGGCGTCGAGGGAGAGGGGCGCGCGGCAGCGGGGGTGAGGTACTTCGCGCCGGCGAACAATGAATGCGGTACAACCCCGCCCGCTCGCCATGCCGACCTCACTCGCACTCGTCCATCACCCCGTCCGTGGCCGTGACGGTTCGATCATCACCACGTCGATCACCAACCTCGACGTACACGACATCGCGCGCACCGCCCGCACGTACGATCTCGCGCGCTACTACATCGTCACGCCCATCGAGGCACAGCGCGCGCTCGTCGATCACATCCTCGGATACTGGCGCGACGGCGACGGCGGACGCCGCGTTCCCGAACGCGCGCAAGCGCTCTCGCGCGTGGTCGCGGTGCCTTCCATCGACGATGTCTTCCGCGACATGGGCGGCGACCCTCTGGTGATGACGACCGCGGCGCGCAGCAACTTTCCGAGCACGAGTTTCGCGGATGCGCGCACTCGCATGGCGCAAGAATCACCGCGCCCCAACCTGCTCGTTTTCGGCACCGGTTACGGCCTCGCCGACGAAGTCATCGAGCGCGCGCATGTTCATCTCGCGCCCGTTCGACCGCACGGCGACTACAACCACCTCGCTGTTCGCTCGGCCGTTGCGATCATCCTCGACCGTCTCTTCGGCGACGTCGGCGCGAGCACACCAACGGGTTGACAGCACCGACTCCGTGTGGTCAGTTCCACGCCCCTTTCGCGCGGCCTAAGTCGGTCGCCTACCACGAGATACGCCATGGGCATGCAGCATCCGAAGATCGAAGCGCTCCACCAGGCCCGCCTTGCGGCCACGAACCTCGACGCCTTTCGCGTCGGTGACACCGTTCGCGTGCACTACAAAGTCGTCGAAGGCGACAAGGAGCGCGTTCAGGTGTTCCAGGGCCAGGTCATTCGCAAGCGCCGCGGCGGCGTCGGCGCGACGTTCACGGTCCGCAAGGTTTCGTACAACGTCGGTGTCGAGCGCGTGTTCCCGATCCACAGCCCGCGCATCGAGAAGGTCGACCTCGTGAGCCGCGGCAAGGTCCGTCGCTCGAAGCTCTATTTCCTTCGCCAGCTCGAAGGAAAGGCTGCGCGTCTCAAGGACGCACGCGACACCGTTTCGACGTCGTCGGCAGCATCTGCTTCCGCCGCAGCAGCGAGCTGAGTCTCTCCGCGATACGCTCGATCACCGTGCGATCGCGTCGTTCCAAAGCTTCTCTCCCCGCCAGCCTTTTCGCATCGCTCGTTCTCGCAGTCGCGCTCGTCGCCTGCGGGCCCGATGGTGCGCCGGCTGGCACGCCCTGCACACTCCCCACGCAATGCGCTTCGCGACTCTGCCTCGCGCGCGATGCCACGCATTCGATCTGCACCGCGCGGTGCGAGTCGTCGATGACGTGCTCCACCGGCGAGGTGTGCGGTCGATTCGACTTCCGCGCGATCGACCCCGACTCGGGGATGTACACGGGACCCGTCGAAGAGATCGTGCGCGCGTGCCGCCCGCGAATCACGGCGACATGCTCCACCTCCAACCCTTGCGCAACGGGCGCGCAGATCTGCCTCGGTGATCCGGGGGTGTGCACTACGCGCTGTGCCGAAGACCGCGATTGCGCGTCGGCCTTGTGCATCGCGACGAGCGCTGACGCGTGCGGAGCCGGGCGCTGTGCGCCGCTCTGCGACGACACACTCGAGTGTCCGACGAGCTGGTATTGCAACCTCTCGGGCGCGGACAGTGTCGGTCACGGCCGCTGCGAACCGATCGATCCGATGAGTACGCAGCGCGACGCCGGCTGCGACTGAAGACGACGCTCGCACGGGGATCGAAACGCACGCTCGCGCACGACGACCCCGCTGGCGAATGCGCCTCGGCTGCACCATGATCCCGCCCCTTCCATGTCGCCCCCATTGCCCGCGTCCGATCGCGCGTCGCCACCGCGCAGTCGATTGCGCGAACTGATCGCAGCCCATCGTCGCCAGTTCGTGCTCGGTTCCCTGCTTCTCGCGCTGAGCGCCGTTGCCTCGGCCGCCATCCCGCAGCTGATTCGCGCGGCGTCCAACGCCATCCTCGCGTCGCGTGCACGCCCCGGAATGATCGCCGCGGTCGCGATGATCGGCGCTGCGCTCGTGGGCATGGGTTGCCGCGTCGGCTCGCGCATCTATCTGTTCAACGTCGGACGCGACATCGAATACGACCTTCGCGCACGCATGCTGTCGCATCTGCACGGACTCGGTCCGAGCTTCTTCCGTCGCATGTCGGCGGGCGAAGTGATGTCGCGTGCGACCAACGACCTCGGCCAGGTTCGCTTGATGGTCGGGTTCGCAGCGCTGAACATCGTCAACGCAGCCATCAGTTACGCGGTGAACATCCCGCTCATGTTGATGCGGAGCCCGCTGCTCACCGTCGCGTCGATCGCGCCCTATCCGATCATCGTCCTCGCCACGCGCGGCTTCGCGGGGGCGCTCTTTCGTCGATCGCGCGCGACGCAAGATGCCATCGGCGCGATGAGCGAACGCGCGCAACAGTCGCTCGCCGGCGTTCGCGTGGTGCGTGCGTACGGGCTCGAGAACGCCGAGGCGAAGCAGTTCGACAAACTCTCGCAGGACGCGCTCGACGCGAACCTCGCACTCGTTCGCGTGCGCAACGCGATGTTCCCGATCCTGGGGATGGCATCGGCCGCGGCGTCGTTGATCGTTCTCTGGCTCGGTGGACGTCTCGTCGTCGCGGGGAAGCTCACCGTCGGCGACATCCTCGCGTTCCAAGGGCATCTCGCGCTGGTGGCGTGGCCGACCATCGCGCTCGGTTACGTGTTCCAGATCGCGCAGCGCGGGCAGGCGTCGCTCGCGCGCATCGGCGAACTGCTCGATGCGAAGCCGGACATCGACGCGAACTCGGGCACGCCGCTCGGTGCAGTTGCCGGCGCGATCAGCGTGAAGAATCTCTCGTACAAGATCGGCGATCGGCCGCTGCTCGAGAACGTTTCGTTCGAACTTCCCGCGGGCGAAACCCTCGCGATCGTCGGGCGTACCGGAAGCGGCAAGAGCACGCTCGCATCGCTGGTGACCCGCATGCTGCCGACCCCCGAGGGGGCAGTGTTTCTCGACGGTCACGACGTGACGCAGGTTCCGCTGCGCGAATTGCGAGCGACGGTGTGTCTCGCGCAGCAAGAGCCGTTTCTCTTCTCGACGACGGTGGCGCGCAACATCGCGTTCGGGCTCTCTGATCCCGATGCACCCGAGTCGTTCGAACGTGCCCGCGAAGCGGCCGCGGAAGCGCAGATTCTCGCCGAGGCCGAATCGATGCCGGAAGGGTTCGACACGATCGTCGGTGAACGCGGCGTGCAGTTGTCGGGCGGCCAGCGGCAACGCATCGCCCTCGCGCGCGCGCTGCTCGCTGCGCCGAAGGTGCTGGTGCTCGACGATCCGTTGAGTGCGGTCGACGCGCGGACCGAGCGCGCGATTCTCGACGCGATCGATCGCGCTGCGCAGGGGCGCACGCTGGTGATCGTGACGCACCGGATCGCGGCAGCATCGCGATGCGATCGGATCGTGGTGCTCGACGAGGGCAAGTTGCTCGAGTCCGGGACGCATCACCAGTTGATGGTCGCGGGTGGCGTGTATCAAAAGCTCGCGGAGCGTCAGGCGCTCGAGGCTGAACTGGAGGCGATGGGATGAGCTCGAACCCATCGAAGAAGACGAAGGCAGGCGAGGGGAGAGGCGCGGCGGCCGAGCGGGCGTTCCACGAGGAAGCCGGGTTCGGCACCGCCGTCGATTCGAAGCTGCTCGCGAAGCTGTGGCCGTTCGTGAAGCCGTACTGGGCGGCATTCGCGGCATCGTTGATCTTGCTCCCGGTGCTCGCCGAGTTGCTCGTCGCGCAGCCGCGCGTGATGCGTGAAGCGATCGATCGCGGCATCGTCGGACGCGACTCGAGCGAGCTCGATCGCGCGGCGATCACCATCTTGTGCCTGTTCGTCGGCGAGTTCGTGCTGCGCTTCGTGCAGCTCTACCTCATGCAGTACGTCGGTCAGCAGGTGATGGCGGACCTGCGTCGCGAGACGTTCGCGTTCCTGCATCGGCAGCGCCTCGCGTTCTTCGACAAGCAGCCGGTCGGGCGACTCGTCACGCGCGTGACCAACGACGTCGACGCGCTCGGCGAACTGTTCGCATCGGGCGCGGTCACCGCGATCGGCGACTTGTTCACGCTCGCGCGCATCTTCGTCGCGATGATGATGCTCTCGCCGAAGCTCTCGCTCTTTGCATTCGTAGCCGTCCCGCCGCTCGGATTTCTGGTCGACCGTTTCCGCCGCAGCGCGCGCGACGCCTTCCGCGAGATTCGGGGCAAGACCGCGCGGATGAACTCGTATCTCAACGAGCAGGTGCACGGCATCTCGGTGGTGCAGGCGTACGGCCAGGAAGCGCGCTGCGAGGCGGAGTTCGACGTGATCAACGACGGTTACCGTCAGGCGAACTACGCGAGCATCAAGTACGACGCGTTGCTCTTCGCGATCGTCGAGATGTTCTCGTCGGTGTGCGTGGCGAGCCTTTTGTTCGTCGGCGCGCGCTCGGTCGGGATCGGTGCGCCGGCCGCGACGATGGGAACGCTCGTCGCGTTCGTGCAGTACATCCAGCGCTTCTTCGAGCCGATGCGGGATCTCTCGAGCAAGTACACGATCCTGCAGTCGTCGATGGCGGGCGCCGAACGCATCTTCGGGCTGCTCGATCGACCCGAGGCGGATTGCGTTGCGGATCCTTCGCTGACGTCTGCACCCGCAGCGGGTGCGCCGCGCATCGCGTTCGAGCACGTGTCGTTCGGATACGGACCCGACAAGCCGGTGCTGCGCGACGTGTCGTTCGACCTTCCGCGCGGAAAGACCATCGCGCTCGTCGGTGCGACCGGTGCCGGCAAGACGACCGTCGTGTCGTTGTTGCAGCGCCTCTACGAGATCGACGACGGCGCGATCAAACTCGACGGCCAGGACATTCGCGGCCTCGATCGCGAAGTACTTCGCGCGCGATTCGCGGTGGTTCCGCAAGATGCGTATCTGTTCCCGGGCGATGTTCTCTCGAACGTTGCGATCGGCGATGCCGCACCCGATGTCGCACGCGC
>CBIHQZ010000575.1:0-5192 GCA_966212315.1 uncultured Myxococcales bacterium | reverse complement strand
CGGTGATCAACGTCCAGACCAACGTGCCGCGCGCCGAGGTGTGGCTCGACGATCGTCGCATCGGCAATGCTCCCGGTGCGCTGCGCATCCCGGGCGGCCGGCACCTCGTGCAGCTGCGCGCCCCTGGATTTCTGCCGAATCAGGTCGAAGTGCAGATCGTCGCCCGCGCGCACCGCGACGTGATCGTGAATCTCACCCGCATCCCGCAGAACCGCGGCCTGCCGCCGTTTCTCTTCGGCACCGCGGCCGGACTCGCGGTCGTCGCGGCCGGTGTCGGTGCGGGCTTCGGCATCAGCGCGCTCTCGCAGCGCGGTGCGATCGACACGCTTCTCGCCGATCCGGTCAATCGCTATCGCGCCGAAGAAATCGACCAACGCAATCGAGACATGCAGTCCACCGCAGTCGTCGCCGACGTGCTCTTCGGCACCGCCGGCGTGTTCGCGATCGGAGCGGGCATCTTGTTCTTCCTCACCGACTTCCGCGGGCATCGAAGCAGCGAACATCCGACCGCAGCGCCGCGCGCGTGGCTCGTTCCCTCGAGCAGCAACGGCGTCACCGGCATCACGCTCATGGGGGTGTTCTGATGCTTCGCGCGCTCCGTCTCGGAACCCTCGCACTCGCCGGTTTCATCGTCCCGCTCGAAGCGTGTTCGCTCGTCGTCGGCAATCCACCGGTCGTCAGCGCTTCGTGCACGTCGAACACCGATTGCGATCCGCTCAACGTCGCCGAACACATTGCCGAGACCGCGTGCCTGCGCTGGCAATGCGATCGCACGTTCAACGGCGGTCACTGCCGCATCACACCGCGCGACAAGGACGGCGACGGCGATCCGGCCATCGATCCGGCCTGCCCGTCGACTTCGGGTCACGACTGCAATGACAACGACGACACTGTCTTCGCGAGCGGGAGCGTCGACGACGCCGGAACCGCGGGTGCACACGTCGAGTGGTGCGACGACAAGGACAACAACTGCAACGGCATCGTCGACGAGAGTGCCACCTCGCGGCACGTGACGACGTCGGTCGCGATTCCGCTCCCCGGGATCGAACGCGTCGGCATCGCGCAGAGCAACGGCACCCAGGTCACCACGTCGATTCATACGGCCAATCTCGAGAACGTCGCGTCGATCGGCGCCACGATCACGCCGGCATCGCCGCTCGCATTCGGCATTCGCACCTCGAACTCGACCGACGATCACACGGCCACCGATTGCCCCGGCAACTCGACAGGCTGCGTCGTGAACGAAGGCGCCATCGACGGCGGCGATCTGCCGTTCGTCGCGGGCATCACGACGACGAGCGGATGTGGAACCGGTACGCTTCACGTCGGCTACCATCGTGCGGGCGGCGCCGCGAACGTGGTGCTTCGCGACTACGAGGGGCTCTCGAACGTCTTCGCAGGCATCGACCGATCGTTCGGCGATTGCAACGGGCGTTGCACGGCTCCGAGTGGCACCGCCGGCGCGGTCCATCCGGCCATTGCCGCGATGCAACGTCCGAACGGGCCGCCGCAAGCGGTGGTGACGTACCTCAACGCGCCGCAGAGCTATCGCGAGTGCACCCGGCAACCCGCCGACGTGCGCGCGCTCGGCGTGTGGTTGATGGACGTCGCCGGCAGCTCGACCACGCATTGGGTGATGGGCGCGGGTAACGGCCGCTCCACACTCCTCGGCCGCTCGAACGGCGATCCCGCCGCGATGGCGACGCTCAATCAACGCGGCTACTTCGTCGCGTACGGCACCGACACCGGCAACATCTCGCTGCACTTCATTCCAGCCCTCGGTGACGCCGCACTGATCCCGCTCGACAACACCGACGTGGCGCTCACCGACGCGAGCCAGGACGGGACGTGCAACATCCACGACGCCGGCTCGGGCTCCGGGACGCTCGGGCACATCGTCGGGCACTACGAAGCGTGTGCCGACTGCATGCCCACGCCGCTGCGCGCCGCCGACGGCATCCCGCCGTTTCCCGCGGTGCAGAGCGGCATGCTCGCGACGCACGGAACTGCGACGAACCCCGCGACTCACGTGGCCATTGCGGTCACGCCGCAGGTTCAGAGCATCGTCGACATCGGCGTGACGTGGGTCGAGAACGCGCCGCCGTGCGACATGCGTCCGGTGAATGCGAGCGTGTGGTTCTCGCGCGTGCGGTTCGACGGCGTGGCGAACACCTTCACCGGCACCACGCCGGTCCAGGTCTCGCCCATGGGCATCGGTGCCGATTCGCAGAGCGTGACCTACGTCGACCACGGATTCGTCACGCCCGGCTTCACGCGCAACAGCATGACCGCCGATCGCGACGGTGGTTTCTACGTCGCCTACGTGGACTACAGCGCGAACGAAGCCCACGTGCGGATGCGTCGTGTCGCCGCGTTCGACGGCGGATTGATCGACGAAGCGCCGATCGATCTCACCGACCCGAGCGTCACCGCCGGCGTCGCTACTCCGCGGCTCTACCCCCTCGGACGCGCCGCCGAGCCGGTGAATTTCGTGTACGGCTCGTACAGCAGTGCAATGGCGGGCGTGATCGCCGGTTCGATCACGTGCCGCGCACCGTAGGTGCCCGCGCCCGATCCCGTGCGCTGGCCGGGCGCCGTACGTCGCGACGGGCCACGCACGGCTCCGAGTGCGACTTTCGGGCGCCGCGCCAATCTGTTGCATCGCGAAAGCGGATTTCGGCGGGCTCGGGTGGTAGCCTTCCCGCACCCCCATGTCGCGGCCCGATGACCGTTCGAGCCGGCCTCGCACCGAATCGTTGAAGACCCTGCCGCTCGAAGAAGGCGCGCGCCTGCGCGACGAATTGAGGAACACCCTCAAGGCCGAGCACCGCCCGGTTCTCGTGGTGATCTCGGGCAACGAGATGGGGCAGCGATGCCGTGTGCAGATGAACATGGTCATCGGTCGCGATCCGGCCGCCGAACTCGTGCTCACCGACGCCGGCGTGAGCTGGCAGCACGCGCGCATCGAAGACCGCGGTGACAGCTGGGCGCTGGTGGATCTCGGAAGCACGAACGGCACGCTCGTGAACGGGCAGAAGCAACCCGAGGCGATCCTGTCGCCGAACGACAAGATCGTGCTCGGACGCACGGTGCTGCGGTTCGAAGTGCAGGACGCGCTCGAGCAGGCCTACGACGAACAGGTTCAGCGCATGCTGAACATCGACGACCTGTCGGGGTTGTACGTGCGTCGCCGCTTCGACACCGAACTCGCGTCGATGCTCGAATCCGCGCGCGCCGCGTCGCAGCCGCTCGCGTTGCTGGTGATGGATCTCGACGGCGTGAAGAAGATCAACGACACGCACGGACACTTGTTCGGCGCGTATGTGATCGGCGAGTCGGGGCGGGTCATCGGTCGAGTGCTCGGCGCGCGCGGGATCGCCTGTCGCTTCGGCGGCGACGAGTTCAGCGCAGCGATCGCATCCGCGAGCACCGAAGCCGCCATGGCGGTCGGCGAGGAGATCCGCGCGGCGATCGCGGCGCATCGATTCCACCGCGACGGCCTCGATCTGCATCCCGGCATTTCCATCGGCGTGGCGTCGTTTCCGGAGCACGCGCGGCAGCAGAGTGAATTGTTCCAGCGCGCCGACGAGGCGCTCTATCGCGCCAAGCAGGGCGGGAAGAACCGGGTGTGTCTCTGAGCGCGAGACCGCCCATGTCTACGAGGCGTGAATGATCCAGGTCCGCTGCGAGGGGTGTCAGGCATCGTTCGAACTCGACGAGAAGCGTCTCCCGAAGACGGGAATGCGTGTCCGGTGCCCGAAGTGCGGGTCGAGTTTCCACGTCACGCCCGAAGGCACGACGAGCGCGCTCCAGCCGCCCGCGGCAAAGCCGCCGATGCCGAAGCCACCGATGCCGAGGCCGCCCGGGTCTGCGCCGATTGCAGGCGATGCCGATCTCCCCGCCCCGGTGAGCGCGAAGAGCGATCTCCCGGCGGCCGTGCGGCGCTCGCCCGGTGACGATCTCCCGTCGCCGGTGCGCCCCGCAGCCGAGAAACCTTCCGCCTCCGGGAATGCGCGTCCGTCCGACGACATCGACTTCGGCGACCTCGATCTTCCGTCGCCACGCGCACCCGAGGCCGAACCCGCCGTGCCCGCGAGCAAGACGCCTGCGTACGGCGACCTCGATCTTCCGTCGCCCGTCACGAGTCGCGGCGATCTTCCCGCCGTGCGCACCACGCGCGATGCCGGCGCCGATCTCCCCGTGGCAGCCGCTGCGCGAGGTGTCGCGGATCTCCCGAAGGCGAAAGCACCCGCACCGCGTGCGCCCGCGCCGCCGCCGCCGCCCGCTCGAGGAGGTGCGCTCGACCTCGATTCGCTCGACGATCTTCCGTCGCCCGCAGCCCCGCACGCCGCTTTGCCGGCCGTGATGACCACGAACGATCTGGACGATCCGTTCGCGACGCGTCCGCTTCCGAAGCCCGTTTCGACCGCCACGACGCGCGCGGATCTTCCCTCCGCCAAGGCCGCCGCAATCGCGCGCGGACCGACGCTCCCGGCCGCTGATCTTCCCGCGCCGCGCACTCCCCCGCGTTCGCGCGATGCCGACCTCCCTGCAGTGAGTGGTGCGGGTGCGGATCTGCCGTCGCCGCTCGGTGCCGTCGATCTGCCGTCGCCCGTTGCGAGCGGTGCCGATCTTCCCGCGCCCGTTGCGACCGCCGCGGATCTTCCATCGCCGGTGACCACCGGTGCCGATCTTCCGGCGCGCGTCACCGACTCGGCGGCGGGCCGCACCATCGGACGCGTCACGCTCCAACGCCGCGCACTCCCGGTCGACGAAGCAGGACTTCCTTCGGTGCCCGCCGCACTCCCGGCCGGTCCCGCTGCGTTGCCCGTCGCTGCCGCTGCGCTCCCCGTCGCGGCCGCACCGAAAGCACCGCCGCCTGCGCGTGCACCCGCGGCGAAGCCCGCGTTCGGCGAGATCGATCTCGAGATGCGCAGTCCGAGCGTTCCCCCAGCGCCGGCTGCGCCTTCCGTTCCCCCCGGGAAATTCCCGTCGAAACGCCCTGCGGCCGACGCCGAGGAATTCGGCGGACTCTCGATGCGTCCGCCTTCGCTCGCGCCGCCGCCCGCATCGTCAAGTGGCATTGACGATTTCGACTTCGGTTCGAAAGCGGTTCCTTCGCGCTCCGCCGCGGCCGCGCCGAGCCTTCCGCCGCCGCCCGATTTCGATCTTCCGCTTCCGCCGCCGCCGGG
>CBIHQZ010000574.1:0-5208 GCA_966212315.1 uncultured Myxococcales bacterium | reverse complement strand
GATCCCGAGTACGCCCACGCGCGTTACCTCCTCGCCGGTGCGCTCGTGTTCGCGGGGCAGAGCGATCGAGCAACTGCGGTGGTCGAACACTCGTCGCTGAGCGAAGCGCTTCGTACATCGATTGCGTACCTCGCCGAACATCACATTCCGTCCCTGCGCGCGTTCGCCTCGACTCGCGACACGCTGCGGTTCGCGCTCGCGCAGTCGTCGCCCGAGGGCGTGATTCTCGAGTTCGGTGTTCGTCACGGCATCAGCACGCGCGTCCTCGCCGCCGCGACGGCCGATCGAGTCGATGCATTCGACAGCTTCGTCGGTCTTCCATCTTCATGGGCCGGCAAGAGCGACGGCGCGTTCTCGACCGCCGGTGAACTACCGATCGTTCCCGCGAACGTCACCCTTCACCGCGGCTGGTTCGACCACACGCTGCCCCCTTTCGTCACGACGCTGAGCGCGCCGATTCGCTTGGTTCACATCGACAGTGATCTCTACGAAAGCGCACGGACGGTGCTCTTCGCGCTCGCGCCGCACGTGCGTCCCGGATGCGTGATCGTGTTCGACGAGTACATCGGCAACCGTCATTGGCGCGACGACGAGTTCCGCGCGTTCCGCGAAGCGTGCGAGACCTTCGGCTGGCGCTACGAGTACCTGGCGCTCTGTTGGATCACGGGGCAGGCGGTCGTGCGGATCGTTGCGACCGGAGCGCGCGCCGTCGTCGAGTGACGAACGCCAGCGCGATGAAAACAACGGCCGTGCCGCTGCGCCCGTTCGTCGAGCGCGTCGCGGTCCGGCAGCCACAACCCGCAGGCATCGTGCCGGGCATCGATCCATCCGCGGTGGCACCATCGACGATCGCTGCGTCGCGCGCACTGTTCACGTCGCTCGGTGCATCGTTGCTCGCATCGACCTCGGCGACATCGGTTGAAACGGCATCGGTAGCCGTCACGTCGGACGCGACGACATCGCTGCCATTGGCGTCCGGCGTCGCGACATCAGGGCGGCTTGCATCCGGACGCGCCGCATCGGTGCCCGCGTCGGCCACGGGCGTCGGAACCGCGAGCGCGCGCAGCTCTGCCATCGTGCCGTTGAACACATCGAGGTCGACCGCGCCGCTGAAGCCGGGCGCGCGCCCGTTGCCTCCGGCGAACTGCCAGAACACCCAGTCGGGCCAGGCATTGCTGATCGACGTGGGGCAGCCGCCGCCGGGGAGCGGCGTGACGTTCAGGTTGTAGATGGTGCCCGGGTAGTTGAAGTACTGCGCGTGCCAGAGCGGGTGTGAGTTGAGCGAGTTCGACTGAACGAACTGATCCCAGTAGTAGCCGCCCGTGTAGATGAAGCCTTCGACGCCGAGCCGGCGACGAATCACGTTCATCCACGTCGTCACCTTGGCCGTGTATTGAGCCGGCGTGGGGAGGGGAGGATCGCCGCTGCCGCGCGGCTGCTCGACATCGAGCGTCGGCGGAAGGTCACCCGGACCGAATCCGACCGCCTCGAGACCGTCGGCGATCGCGTTCGCCTGCGCCGTCGGATCGCCCCACGGGTCGAAGTACTGGTAAGCGCCGTGAAGAATTCCCGCGGCCGCCGAGCCGGTCCAGTTGCGGCGGAAGTTCGTGTCGGTCGTGCTGCCGTGCGAGTGGCGGATGATGGTGAAGCGCACGCCACCGCGCGCCGCCGCGGGCCAGTCGATGGTGCCCTGATAGATCGACACGTCGACGCCGCGCACGCTGGTATTTCCACCGGGACAGACCCGGTGCACCGCGTCGATGCGCGTGCCTTCTTCTTCGCCCGACGGGACACAACCGGCGAGGGCGATCGCGCCGAGCGCTGCGATCGACACTCGGCGGGGACGCGCGACCAGCGAACGAATGTGCGGCTTCACGATTCGGGATCGTACGCCGGGCTCGCGGATTCGAGGAGTCGCCATCGATGACGCGCCGCGATTGCGCGCCCGTCCGGGGCACAAACGCCCAGTGCATCGCACCCGCACTTTCACGATGTTCTCGTACCGTTGCGCGATCGGCTCGCGTTACTCTCGCCGCGCCCGCGCACATTGCCGCGCGCAACGGAGAATCATCGCCCATGGCCGGAGCTGCCCCGACCGCGAAACCCGCCCCCTTTCTGAAGCCGCTCGACACCCTCGATCGCGGGCTTCTTCTCGCCGAAAGCGCACTCAGCCTCGTCATCGTGATGGTGATGGTGCTGGTCGCCGTCGCGGACGCGCTCACGCAGATCGCCGGGCGCTTCTCCCCCGCGATTCAAGCGATGATGCAGCCGCTCACGTCGCGCTCGGGCGACATTCTCCAACACGGCACGCTGTGGGCCGCGTTCCTCGGTGCGAGCTTCGCCACGCGCGGACGCAAGCACCTCGCGATCGACGCGCTCGGACGACTGCTCCCCGATCGCGGCCGTCGCGCGGTCGTCGGCATCGCATCGACACTCGGCGCCACCGTGGCTTTCGTGCTCGCCCGCGGTCTCTGGCTCTCGCTCGTCGAAGAACGCCACGCGGCCGACGAACTCATCGCCGATCTCTTGCGGTCGGGCGGAACGCCGCGCGGTGACGAACGCGCGTACGAGTTCCACTACATCATGCCGGCGGGCTTCTTCCTCATCTCGGTGCGCCTGCTCCTGCACGCATTCCACGAGTTCGCAGCGTCGTTCAGCGGCACCGTGTCGGCCGACAAACCCGGCGCGAAGGCCAGTAGCGAAGGGGGCGATCCGGCCAACAGGAACGGCGCGGACATGGTCGAACCCGTGAACGGCGCGCCCGTTTCGCACGCCAACGGCATCGAGATCGGCGTCGCGCTCGTCGTGCTCCTCGGACTGCCGCTGCTCGTGCGCGGCACGACGATGTTCCAGCAGCTCGGGTTCTCGTGCGTGCTCGCGATCGCGACGCTCGCGATTCCGATGGCGCTCCGATGGCGCAAGACGAAGTCGCTGGAGCCGACCGCACCGAGCGAAGTGGTTCAGCCCGCGAAGTACAAGCCCGCGCATCTCGCACTCGCGATCGCGAGCGTCGCCGGTGTCGCGCTGGTCGCACGGATCGGCATCGCGAACATCACTCACTTCTCGACGGCCGTGGGCGTCGCGTTTTTCGCACTCATGGCGATCCTTGGCTCGCCGCTGTTCACCTTCCTCGGCGGCCTCGCGCTCTTTCTCTGGTCGCACGGTTCTGCCGACGTCCAGCCGATGTCGCTCCCCAACGCCGTGTCCGACGCGTTCGGGCCGCACTTCGCGCGCATGAGCGTGCTGCCGACCATCCCGGTCTTCACCCTCGCCGGGTACCTCATGAGCGAGTCGAAGACCCCGCAGCGCCTCGTGCGCGTCGCGCGTGCCTTCCTCGGATGGCTGCCGGGCGGACTCGCGGTGGTGTGCCTCATCGCGTCTGCGTTCTTCACGGTGTTCTCCGGCGCGTCCGGCATCACCATCGTCGCCATCGGCGGGCTGCTCTACCCGGCGCTCGTGAAGGACAAGTACTCCGAGAAGTTCTCGCTCGGCCTCGTCACCACCGGCGGCGCGCTCGGCATCACGTTCCCCCCCGCATTGCCGCTCATCGTGTACGGCATCGTCGCCGGCCTCCAGGAAGTGCCGCCCGGTCACGAGCGACTCGAGCTGCAGAAGTTCATGATCGCGGGCGTCGCCCCGGGCGCGCTCGTGGTCGTCTTGATGATCGTCTACGCGATCGTGATGGGCGTGATCGCGAAGGTGCCGCGCTCGAAGTTCGACATGAAGGAAGCGTTCGCCGCGCTCTGGGAAACGAAGTGGGAGATCTTCCTTCCGTTCTTCCTGCTCGGTGGACTCGCGACCGGCGTGCTCAACCCGTCGACCGCGGCGGCGTTCACCGCGTTCTACGTGCTCATCATCGAGGTCTTCATCTACAAGGACCTCTCGCTCACCAAGGACCTGCCGCGCATCGTCCCCGAGTCGATGATTCTCGTCGGCGCGATCTTCGTGAAGCTGTGTGCAGCGACGGTTCTCACCGCGTACTTCATCCAAGCGCAGACGGCCGACAAGCTCTTCGAGTGGCTCACCTGCGGCCCACCCGCGCAGGCGTACATGCACTCGCACGCCGACACGATCGGCACCTGCCGCGAAGCGGTGGACATCCTCGCGCGCACCGGCCAGTCGGCCGGCGGGATCATCAACAGCAAGCTGTCGTTCCTGATCGCGCTGAACTTCTTCCTGCTCGTCGTCGGGATGTTGATGGACATCTTCTCGGCGATCGTCGTGATCGTGCCGCTCATCGCGGGCATCGCGCTTCACTTCGACATCAACCCGTACCACCTCGGCATCGTGTTCCTTCTCAATCTCGAGATCGGATACCTGATGCCGCCGATGGGGTTGAACCTCTTCATCGCGGGCTTCCGCTTCAATCGCCCCGTCCCCGATCTGTACCGAACGGTGCTGCCGTTCATCGCGCTCTTCGTGGTCGCACTCGCGATGATCACGTACATCCCAGGCATCACGATGAACGTGGTGGACTTCATGAAGCGCCGTGAAGCCGCCGCCGAAGCGGCACGCGCGCGCGCAAACGGAACACCGCCGCCGGTCGCGAATCCGACGACGAACATCATCGCCGACGCGGGACCCGCAGTGGTCGCCGATGCGGCTGCGGCCCCCGCGGGCGACTGCGACGAGCAACGCGAGAACGAGTCGTTCGAAGAGTTCGATCGCCGCTGCAACATCACGGGCAATCATCCGGCGGCGGCCCCGGCACCTGCACCGGCCGCCCCCGCGACGCCGCCCGATTGCGACGAGCAGCGCGAGAACGAGTCGTTCGAGCAGTTCGATCGGCGGTGCAACATCACCGGCAACTTCCCCCCCGGCGGCGCAGCGCCTGCGGCCGCAGCCGACGCATCTGCCGCACCTGCTGCGGACGCAGCCGCGGCGCACTAGCGCAGATCCGGCCCCGTCCTATCGCGTCGAGTCGGCGCAGACCCCTCCCTCGCATCTTCAAGTCGGTTCGCGCTTGCCCCGAACGACACTGCGCTATTCGAATCCGTGAGTGTCGTCCGAAGAGGGGCATGCATCGAGCGATCGAGCGAGTCTTCGCTCCGCGAGTGCCTCTCTTCGACCGACAGCATCGCGCCTGCGTGCGCTTCGCGAGGCTGTCGGCCGGGGAGGGGCGGTTGCATGCAGCGGACGCAGCGATGGGGAGCGGTCCGCATCTCGGGCAGTCACGAGAAATCTCACTTCCGTCTTCGCGCAAAATCC
>CBIHQZ010000573.1:0-5211 GCA_966212315.1 uncultured Myxococcales bacterium | reverse complement strand
CTGCTCGGCGTGGTTCGGGCTGCCCTGTGAACGGCACCGAGATCGAGATCGTCGGCGAAGCGGGAGGCGTGTGCGAGGCCGGACACGTGGGACGGATCCGCGTTCGTGGTGCGACAGTGATGCGCGGATATCACGGTCACGCGCCGATCGAGAACGGATGGATCGACACCGGAGACCTCGGCGAACTCGCAGCGGACGGCACCCTGCACGTTCATTCGCGGCGCACGGATCTGATCGTGACCGGCGGCGAGAATGTGTATCCGGTGGAGGTCGAGCAGACTCTGGAGACGATCGACGGCGTGCGCGCGGCGCTGGTCTTCGGCGTCCCCGATCCACACTGGGGGCACGTGGTTGCGGCCGCGATCGTGATGGATCGAATGGCCCTCGTCGACGAGGCCGCGCTCTTCGGTGCGATCACCGCGCGTCTGGCATCCCACAAACGTCCGCGCCGGGTGTGTTTCACCGGCGAGCTGCCGATGCGCCCTTCGGGGAAGGCCGATCGACACGCGGCGGTCGAACGATTCGCCTCTAGGCTGCGCCCGTGGCGTCGCGAGGGGTGAGCGCGGCCCTCACTTCGGCGGGAATCGGTCGCGGTCGGAACGTCGCGCGATCGATGAACACGTGCACCGCGCGTCCCGTGCAGTACACGCGCGTGGCGTCGGAAGCACCGACGATGCGGTATCCGACCGTTACCGACGTCTCGCCGAACTCCGCCGTTGCGACCTCGATCGCGACCTCGTCACCGAATCGGAGTGGGCGCTTGTAGTCCGCTTCGCTGTGCGCGATCGGCGCGCCCCATTCGCCGTCGGCGAGCACGCTCGCGAGATCGACGCCGCGCGACTTCAGATGCTCGACGTAGGCATCATGAAAATAGTCGTACACGCGGGCGAAGAAGATGATCCCGGCGGCATCGATGTCCTGGAATCGAATCGTGCGCGAATGGCGGAAGAGCGGCGTGGTCACGCGTGCGATGTAAGGCAATCGCGCGCGACTGAGAAGCTCTCGTCAGCGCTGCTCGGGCACCGACCACACGTGCACGTGACCGGCGGCACGAACGGCGACGCGCGTGCCGTCGGGCGAGAGCCAGATCTCGCGCGCGTTGGCGCGGTGGGCGAGCGTGGCGATCACGCGGTTCGTAGCAGCGTCGCAGAGGAGCACGTGATTGTTGTCGCCGGACTCGTCGCTGAATGCGTAGCGCGCGCCGTTGGCGGACACCGCGCGACCGATCGGACCGAACGGCCCGCGCGTCTCGAGGTGCGTCAGCTCGAGCGATCCACTCGGCGTGCGCGTCACCATGATCGGGTCGGATTCGTCGGTGTCGGGAACGATCTTTCCATCGGCCGGAACACATAACCTCGAGAGGTCGCGTTCGACCGGCGTACCGATGCTCCCACCGGCGACATTCACGCGCGTGGTGCCCGACTCGAGTCCGGTGACCCACACCGACCGGCCGTCGGCGGAGAACCGCAGGTCGTAGATGCTCGCGTGCAACAGCGCGATCGAGCGCGACACCGTGTGCAGACGCGTGTCGATCAGATGCAGGTTCACCGCGGTGCCGTCGCTCGTCGCGATGGCCGCTGTCGATCGGTCGGGCGAGAGGTCGCACGCGCACACGCCGCGCAATCCCGGAATGGTCGCGATGCGCGCGCCGTGTTCGCCGTTCCAGAAGACCACTTCGTCATCACCGCCGGGAATCCCGGCGGACCGCACGCCGATCAGCATGGATGCGTCGTCGAGATACTCGACCCACTGCACACCGGACGATGCGTCGCTCGCGCGATCGGCATCGAGTCGCGCGCGCATCTCGCCACCCGGAAGAGAAATCCGCATCACGCTCGGTCCCGTGATCGCCACTTCGTCGCCGCGCGGCGACACGGTCACCGTGAACGATGCGAACTGCGGATCTTCCATGCGCGTCACGAGATCGCCGGTATCTCGCGCCATCACCAGCAGCGGTCCGTCTTCGCACCATGCGAGCACCCACGGTCCCTGCTCGACGATCGCGAGTCCTTCGATCGGTTCGTCGGCCGGCTCGTGCGACCACACCGGATCCGGGTTTCCCACTTCCCAGAGTCGAACGCTGCCGTCGTCGTGGCCGGTCGCGATCCATCGTCCGGATGGATCGAACGTCATCGCCGTCACGTCGGCGTCGTCCGTGAGCGTCTCGACCGGGCGCGCGCCGAAGTACACGAAGCGCGCATCGGCATCGCGCACGACGAACGTCTCCGTGCGCGGCGAGAGCTTGCCGAGCAGTGTCGACCATTGCGCATCGAGTGGCGCCGGCGCGTCCAGTCGGAACGAGTCGCCGGGCTGTGGATCGACCTGGAAGGGACCGGTTCGTGACGTCATGGCGCGAGGATACCCTTCGGATGCCGCTCGCGAAGCGGGCGCTCCAAGGGAACGCGCGCGTCATGGATGGCGCGCAGTCGGCGGCGGCCGTCTTGACTTAGTTGCGACATGATACTAAGTATCCAGTGCACGAGCGATCGGCGATACACCGGTCGCAGAAAGCGAGAGCCGTCATGAACGCGCTGCTCACGGATCGATATGAGTTGGCCATGCTCGGGGCGTATCTGCGCGAGGGGATCGCACAACGTCGCGCGGTCTTCGAACTCTCCTTGCGCAAGCTTCCGCGGCATCGTCGATTCCTCGTTGTCGCAGGGATCGAGCGCATCACGCAGTACCTCGAGTCGCTGCGGTTCGAACCGCACGAGATCGAATATCTCGCGCGCGCCGAAGGGCTGCGTGACGTGATGACGCCGGCGGTGATCGAGTACCTGAAGGCGTTTCGTTTTCGCGGGCACGTCGACGCGATGCGCGAAGGCGAGATCGCGTTCGGCGGCGAGCCGATCGTGAGGGTCGAAGCAACGCTGGCCGAGGCGCAGATCATCGAAACCTTCCTGCTCGGCGTGATCAATCACGAGACGAAGATCGCGAGCAAAGCCGCACGCGTGGTGTTGGCGGCGGGCGGCAAGCCGGTGCTCGAATTCGGCGCGCGGCGCATCGATCCGATCGCGGCGCCGTTCGCGGCGCGTGCGGCACACATCGCGGGATGCGCTTCGACGTCGTGCGAACAGGCCGGTATCGAGTACGGCGTGCCGGTCGCGGGAACGTGTGCGCACAGCTACATGCTCGCGCACGTCGACGGCGGCGAAGAAGAAGCGTTCGAACAGTTCGCCGATGCGTTTCCGAGCGGCACCACGCTGCTCATCGACACGTACGACACCCATCGCGGCGCACTGCGAGCCGCGTCGACCGGCGCGAACGTGCGCGCGGTGCGAGTCGACTCGGGGGACCTCGGGCGCCTCGGCACCGACGTGCGCTCGATCCTCGACGCGGCCGGCCGCAAGGACGTGAAGATCGTCGGCAGCGATGACATGGACGAATACAAGATCCTCGAACTGCAGCGCGCGAACGTGCCGTACGACGCGTTCGGCGTGGGCACTGCGATCGTGCTGAGTCCCGACGCGCCCTCGCTCGGCGCGGTCTACAAGCTCGTCGAAATCGACGACCGACGTGGCGCTCGCGTTGCGGTGGCGAAGCGCGCACCGGGCAAGGCGAGCTACGGCGGCGCGAAGCAGGTGTATCGCCGGTTCGGCGAGGACGGTTCGATGTGCGAAGACGTCGTCGTGCGAGTCGACGAAAAGCCCGTTGGCGAGGCGCTCCTGGTGCCCGTGCTCCGCGGCGGGGCGCGCGTAGAAGCTGCGCTGTCGCCGGCAGATGCTGTTAGCCGGGCGCGGGCGCGGGCGAGCGCGGGAATGCAGCGACTCGGGGCGCGGCAGCGTGATCTCGCGCGCGACGAGGTCGTCGACTCGGCTTCGCAGTACCCGGTGACACCGAGCGCCGCGTTGAAAGCGGTGGTCGCGCTCGACGGGTGAATACGCGCGCTATCGCCGCGTCGGATGCAGTTGTGATACGGCAGCGAACATGATGCTCAGGGCTCAGCGCCGTGCGATCGCGACGGCGTGGATGGCCATCGCAATGGCTGCTTCCTCGCGCGCGAATGCGCAGACAGTCACCGTGCCCTGGCGCGATGCGCTCCGCGGATGGTGCGGGCGCTCGCCCACGACAGAGTGTGCGCGGGTCGCGGGGCTCGATCCCGACTCGGACGATGCGCGTCGCCAGGACGAGGTGTTTCTCGCAGCCGATCGCGGTGCGCGTGAAATCAGCGCGCTCGCGTTGATGTCCGCGAGTCAGCCACTGCTGTCGCAACGCGTTCGCAATGCCGCGCCCGTCACCGATGCGGCGAGTGCATCGCGCTATCTCGATGAACTCGTTGCTGTGTACGTCGCGCTGCTCCCGCCCGGTGCGCGCTCGATCGCGCGGTCGTGGCGAGGGGCGAGCTTTGTAAGCGACGTGGAAGCCGCGCAACTCACGCACGCCTGGCAGACCCGCGTACACGACGCGAACACGCCGGCGGCTGCGATGCGCGAGCAGATCGTGCGAGCAGCGATGTTGGTGGCGCGCGCGGTCGGCGGATCGAACATCACGATCGATGCGGCGCTCGACGACATGGCGGCGCTCGGCACGTCTGCCATCGCGAACGGCGCAGCAGGTGAAGACGTGATTCGCGCATTGGTGATGACCGTCGAGACGATGCCGCAACGACCGCCGCCGCCCGATCCGTGGAACGACGGTCCGCCGGATCATCCGTCGCGCCGCATGGTGCTGATCGCAATGGAAGCCGTGCGCGCGCAGATCGCGCGATGCGTCGGCGTGCAGGATGCGACGTTGCTCGTGCGCGTCACGTTCCAGGGGAGCGATGGCCACGCGGCGCAAGCCAACGTCGTGGGGCCGTTCGAAGGCACGATGGTTGGCGCGTGCGCGCGTACGGTCGCGCTCAACGCGCACGTTCCGCCCTTCGCGCGCGACGAGATCAGCGTGAACTACCCGTTCTCGGTGTTCGGCGCGCATCCCGACCGACAGCCGCCGCCTCCCGCGGTGCCGCCGGGTCCGGGGCAGACGCGTCGCGAACCGGTCCGCGCTGTTGCCGTCGCGCCTGTGCCTCCGCCTGCGTCCACCCCCGCGCCTCCCGCGCCCGTCGTCGTGCGCGAACCAACGCCCCCGCCGGTCGCCACGCCGACGCCCACCCCCGCGGTCGATGCCGGTGCGATGAACATCGTGGCCGGAGACATCGGATTGCGCGCGGTCTTCGAAGTGCTCGAGCCCGCACTGATGGCGTGCGCACCTGGCGCGCGCGGTCAGGTCACG
>CBIHQZ010000572.1:0-5220 GCA_966212315.1 uncultured Myxococcales bacterium | reverse complement strand
GGGGTCGACGGGCCCGGCCTCGGTGCCGATGGATCCGGCGACGTTCTACGCCAACACGATCCGCACCGCGATGAGCCTCACGGACAGTACGTTCGTCGGCTTCGTCGGCTTCGAATACTCGGACAACGACGGCGGCGGCGGCGTGGGCAGCGGACACATGACCGCAGCGAACACGGCGGACTTCATGACAGCCGATGGCCCTTCGAATGCGTCGACGCTCGAGGACTATCTCGTGCGCCAGGCGGCGGCCGGACGGCCTGCCTACGGCGGATTCAATCATCCCGACGCGACCGGTCACCCCGGCGCGGCCGCGGCGCTGCTCACGCCGGCGCGGCGTGAAGTCATCGTGATGAACGAAGTCCACAACAGCTATGAATCGGGCGCCGACGCGACCCATTTCCAATCGCTGATCGCCGCGCTGGACCACGGCTGGCGCGTCGCACCGACGTGCGGTCTCGATGGCCACGGAACATTTCGCGCGGCGGACACGCGACCCGAGCCGGGGCCGTGCCGCACCGGCGTCCTCGCGCCGTCTCTCACGCGCGCCGACCTCGACGCTGCATTCATGGCGCGTCGCTTCTACTCGTCGCGCGACATCAACATGCGGGTGAGTTACACCGCCAACGGGTTCTGGATGGGAAGCCAGATCGGCACGCCGACGACGGTCGCATTCGACATCAGCGTGAGCGACCCCGACACCGGCAACGCGGCCGACAAGATCAAGCGGATCGACATTCTCACCGACGGCGGCGCGATGGTATCGACGCGAACGTTCGACGCACACAGCGTGACGTGGCGCGTGTCGGTCCCCGCGAACAACCACCACTACTTCCTGCTGCGCATCTTCAACGGCGAGCGCACGACGTACACCGCTGCCACCGCCCCGGTCTGGCTGGAGTAGGTCGAATGACGCAACCGTCTCTCGTGCTGGTTCGACAGAGCCCGACGATCGTGCTCGCAACGTGGGGACGCGTACAAATCGGCTGCTGGCAGCGTCGCATCGAGCGCACGGACCTGCAGGCGATGTTCGCGAGCGCGCAGCAGCAGATCGCGCGGCTGCGCGGGGAGAAACTGCTCAACCTCTCGATCGTCGACCTCGAGGTCAGTCTCCCCGACGAGGACGCGCGCAAGCTGAGCACCGAAATGATGCACGCAATCGCCTCGGGGCAGGAGGCAAGTGCGACGGTGCTCGAGGGTGAAGGGTTTCGCGCCGGCGCGGCGCGCGCGGCAATGGCCGGGATGATCCTGCTGTCACGCTCGCCGATGCCGCAGAAGACTTTTGGCGCGGTCGACGCGGCCGTCACGTGGCTCGCCTCGCGCGGAGGGCTCGATCGAACGCTCGTCGCGCCGCTCACTGCGGCGGCCCTTCACCTGCGCAAATTGCAGATGCACGGCGCACCGATCAGCACCGAGTCGCTGCGCCACTGACACGACGCGCACGCGGGCGGCTCGTCGCGCGAGCATTCACGAACGCGTTTGCACGCGTAGCCGTAGCGCGCGAACCCACGCAACGGTTACCCTCCACACGCGATGCGCGAACGACCGGAGCCGACGGCCGAGGGGCAACTCTCCCGCACCCCGTTTGCGCACGTCCTGCTCTACGTGCGGGAACGACAGCTGACCGGCACGATCGCGGTGTCTGCTCCCGACACTGGCGGTGAACTCGCCGGCGAATCACTGCTGTGTTTCGAAACCGGCTGCCTCACGCAAGCGCGCCTCCCCACGATTGTCGATCCGCTCGGTTTCGTGCTCCGTGAGATGGCGGCGATCAGCGACGACCAACTCAACGAATCGCTCGCGCGTCTGGCGCACAAAGAAGGTCTGCAGGGCGAGATCCTCCAGCGCATGGGGGCCTGCGACGACACGCAGGTGATGCGCGCGCTGCGCACGCAGGTGCGACGCAAGGCGTTGCGGCTGTTCGCGCTGCGGGATGCGCCCTACGCGTTCTACGACGGGGTCGATCTGCTGGCCGGATGGGGTGGTTCGCGCGTGCGCGAAGACGTGCTTTCACTCTTGTGGCGCGGCGTGCGCGGCAATCCCGATGCGCGATCGATCGACACCGTGCTCGCCAAGACCACGGGGCAAGCGGTGCGTCTCCGGCCGGGAGTCGACCTGCGCGTGTTCGAGTTCGATCGCAACGCACAAGGCGTGATCGACACGCTCCGGTACGACGCTGCGCCCCTCGAGTCGTTGCTGTCCGCGGCGCAAGACCAGCACCTCGCGCGTGCGATGCTGTACGTGCTCCTGATCTCGAAGCAGGCGGAGATCGTCCCACTCGGCACGCGCGCGGAACGCGCGACACCGCCTCGGCCGACCGCCAACGCATCGGTCGAACCGCCGCCGCCGTCGCGTCCGGTCTCGCGTCCGTCGATTCCGCCGCGCGCCTCGATGCGCCCTTCGCTTCCGCCCGATATCACGACCGATGTGCGCGATCGCTACGACGAGGCCCTCGCGCGTCTCGCAGCGATGGAGGACGAGAACTTCTATCAGATGCTCGGCGTCGCACCGTCGGCCTCCACCGAGACCATCCACGCGGCGTATCTCGAACAAGCAGCCCGCTGGCATCCCGATCGCGCCCCCGGTCACGTCCCGTCGCTGCGTCAGCTCCACGAGCGCGTGTTCGCGTACATCAGCGAAGCGCAGGACACGCTGAACAACCCAGACCACGCGGGGCGGTATCTCCGCATGGTGCAGGACGGCGGAGGAACGCCGAGCGCGCAGCGCAAGATCGCCGCTCTCATCGATGCGGCGACGGACGCACAGAAAGCCGAAGTGTGTCTCCGTCGTCGCGAATACGACGAGGCCGAGCGACTCGCACGTAAGTCACTCGCGGTCGCAGCGGACGACCCGAATTCGCTCTGCGTGCTCGCCGCGGCGCTGATCGAACGACGCGCCGACGTGCCGCCCACCGATGAAGCGATGCGCTTGCTCTCGAAAGCCGTGGAGGTCGCGCCGAAGCACGATCGCGCGCGGGTTCAGTACGGCACCGCGCTCAAGCGGCTCGGCGACACACGCGGCGCACTCGAACAGTTTCAAGCGGCGCTGGCAGCGAATCCAAAGAACATGGACGCGCAGCGCGAGGTGCGACTGGCCGACATGCGCGCGTCGCGTTCGAGTGGTCCTTCGATCACGGGTTCCGAGCCGGCGGGCGGCGATGCGAAGAAGAAGCTGCAGGAGAGCTTCATCGGACGGTTCCTGAAGAAGTAGCGGCCGTGCGTCGCGCGATCAGGTCGCGCGCCAGGTCGAACCGCCGGCGGGGTTGTCGCGCACTTCGATACCGCGGGTGAGCAGCTCGTTACGGATCTCGTCGGCACGCGCGAAGTTCTTCTCCTTGCGAGCCGCGTTGCGATCGTCGACCAGCTTGTCGATCTCGCTCGGGTCGATGCCGCGAGCCCGTACGCGCCGCGTGCGAATGCGCTGGAAGAACGCTTCGGGATCTCCCTCGGCGACCCCGAGCACGCTCGTGATGAACGTGATCGCATCGGTGACATGTTGCGCCTCGGCGATCCCCTGCTTGCCGCCGTCGCACAACTCGTTCGCGCGCTTGAACAGATCCGCGACCGCCGCGAGTGCGTTGGCGGTGTTGAGATCGTCGTCCATCGCGGCGACGAAACGTTCGCGAATCGAGCGGATCGCATCGGGCTGCTTGGACGGTCCGACCGGCTTGCCGCCGAACTTCGCGATCAATCGCGCGCGCGTTTCGTAGAAGTACTCGACGCGTCGTTCCGCTTCTTCGAGGCCGGGGAAACGCACCTTCGGATTCGCACTGTCCTCGTCGTCCGCCGCGATCTCGAAGTTCAGCGGCGCACGATAGTGCGTGCCGAGCAGCCAGAAGCGCACGCCCTCGGCATCGACGTGTTCGAGCACGTTGCGAAGGATGAAGTACGTCTTCCGCCACCCCATCTGGTCCATCGTGCTCTTGGACATCTTGGCGTCGTTGATGTTGATGAACCCGTTGTGCATCCAGCACCGCGCGAAGCGATGGCCAGTCGAGCACTCGCTCTGCGCGATCTCGTTTTCGTGATGCGGAAAGATCAGGTCGAGTCCGCCACCATGGATGTCGAAGTCGTCGCCGAGGATCTTCTTCGCCATCGCCGAGCACTCGATATGCCAGCCGGGACGGCCCTCGCCCCACGGTGACGCCCAGCGCGCACCCGCGGGCTCGTGCGGTTTCGCCGCTTTCCACAGGGCGAAATCGAGCGGATCGTCCTTGCGATCGTCGACCGCGACGCGCTCGCCCGAGCGGAGATCTTCGAGATCGCGCTTGGAGAGCTTGCCGTACTCGTCGAACGTGCGAACCGCGAAGTACACGTCGCCGTTGCGCTCGTATGCGTGCTTGCGCGCGATGAGCGTCTCGATCATCGCGATGATCTCGGGGAGGTGCTCCGACACACGCGGCTCGACGTCGGGACGGCCGCAGTTCAACGCGTCGGTGTCCTGGCGATACGCTTCGACGAAGCGGTCCGCGAGCGCGCGCGGCTCTTCTTTGTTGGCGAGCGCGGCGTTGATGATCTTGTCGTCGACGTCAGTGAAGTTCCGAACGAACGTGACCTTCATCCCGCTCGCACGGAGATGCCGCGCGAGCACGTCGAACACCACCGCAGGGCGCGCGTTGCCGACGTGGATGAAGTTGTAGACCGTCGGTCCGCACAGATAGATCGTCGCCTCCCCGGCGGTGCGCCATTCGGGGGTGATCATCTGGCCGCGAAGCGTGTCGTGAATCTGGAAGGGCATGTCGGTTGCGTGATTGCGCAGTGGGTTCGGACGTTGTAGCGCAGCGATTGCGAGGCGCGAATGATGAAGAC
Organism: uncultured Myxococcales bacterium; assembly: GCA_966212315.1. Classification (GTDB taxonomy): domain Bacteria; phylum Myxococcota_A; class Polyangia; order Polyangiales; genus CBIHQZ01. Next base: position 415 of record CBIHQZ010000572.1, on the reverse strand, counting down.
TCTCGTCCGAGGCGACAAGAACTACGAAGCCGAACTGACGCGGCTCGCACATCGAGGCGATGCGGATCTCGCCACGGTCGAGGCCAACGTCGCGGCCATCGTCGCAGAGGTGCGCGCCGGCGGTGATGCGGCATTGGTAAGCGTGACCGAACGAATCGACGGGCGCCGGCCCGAGCCGCTCGCGTACGGCGCCGACGCGATGCAACGCGCGCTCGACGAGATCGATGCGAACGCGCGCGAGACCATGACCTTCGCGGCGCGACGCATTCGCGCGCTGCACGAACAGCAGCTCGAATCGAGCCGGCGCTTTCACGATGCCGATGGCGTCGAACTCGGCTGGCGCATTCGCCCGCTCGATCGCGCGGGGATCTATGCGCCCGGCGGCAAGGCCCGCTATCCGTCGAGTGTCTTGATG
>CBIHQZ010000571.1:0-5221 GCA_966212315.1 uncultured Myxococcales bacterium | reverse complement strand
GCTCTGCGTCGGCCCCGCCCGCGCGGCCCGTTGTGACCGAGGGCGCGGGTGCGGGGAGGGTAAAAATAAAAAGCCGCGCTCGGGGGGGGGGGGGGGGGGAACACTCGCCGCGCAGCGCTGCTCCCGCGAGGCATTGCGAGTGGCGTGCCAGCCGTTTCGATCCGCCCGATTCGCGGAAATCCCCGGGGAAACTCGCAACCCTGACGGCGCGCAGAATTGCACCGGTGAAAGAGACGGCCTTCCGCGGTTGCACGACTGAAACGAATCGTCGGTCCGCGCCGGGCCGGCGTCATCGAGCGGCCCGGACATACGCTGCGAGCAAGCCGGCAACCTCTGCACATCGCGCCGACCACCGCTTCCGAGCGAGCGCCGCACGCGTGCCACACTTTCGGGATGGAGGCGATCGAGACACTCACGCTCGGCGAGTTGCTGGGGGCGCTCATTTCGACGGCGAACGCATGCGGCGACGCGACTGCGTATCTGCACGAAACCGTCACGCTGCATCGACTCGACGGCGAAGTGATCACCGGGCGCAGCGCGGTGGTCGAAGCGATCAGTACGCGTGGCAGCGAGGCGCGCCTGCGGGTGCTGACGGCGCAACTCGACATGGTGGTGGTCGCGCTGGAGTTCGAAGGCGTCGAAGGGCAATTGCGTTTCGAGATGCACGGACGCACGCACGAGGGACGGTTGGTCGAGATCTGGATGCGCGGCTGACAAGCGGCGGCCCGTTGGCCCGCCGTGCGAGTGCGGCACTCGAACGTCGCACACTCACGCCGCCGGGACGCTCTGCCTCTTCCCGCGCCGAGCGTGCTTCTTCTTGCGCGTTCGGAGATTGAGCATCTCGACGACGAGCGCGAACGCCATCGACGCGTAGATGTATCCCTTGTTGATGTGCGTCCCGAGCCCTTCGGCGAGCAGCATCACGCCGATCATCACGAGGAACGCGAGCGCCAGCATCTTGAACGTCGGGTTGCGGTCGATGAAGCGCGACACCTTGCCCGAGAACGTCGCCATGAAGATCACCGCGACCACCATCGCCGCGACCATCACCGGAACGTCCTGCACCATGCCGATCGCGGAGATGACCGAGTCGAGCGAGAAGATCAGATCGAGCACCACGATCTGTGCGAGCACGCCCGCGTAGGAGCGATGTTTCGGCGGTTCGTCGGTTTCCGCGTCGTCGTCGCCCGAAACCTTCGTGTGGATCTCGAGCACGGACTTGGCGATGAGAAACAACCCGCCGCCGAGCAGCACGAGATCGCGTCCGGTCACCGCGTCGATGTGATGGTTGTGCAGCCACGCCGACGGGAACACGCCGAGCGACGACCAGTGGAACAGCGGTCGTTCGAGCCCCATCACCCAACGAATGCCGAGCAGCAGTCCGATGCGAGCGCCGAGCGCGAGACCGAGTCCGATGATGCGCGCCGAGCGGCGCTGCTCGGGCGCGACACCGCCGAGGAGGATCGACAGGAAGACGATGTTGTCGATCCCGAGGACGATCTCCATCAGCGTCAGCGTGATGAACGGGACGATCCAAGCCATGACGCTAGGATGCCGCAGCGTGCCGAGATCGCGGGGAGATCGTAGTGGGGCGGGGTGGGTGCGCGGTTACGCCGGCGCGGCGTGACGCGTCACCACGGGGAGTGTGCTCAGACGTTGAAGCGGAAGTGCACGACGTCGCCGTCGCGCATCACGTATTCCTTGCCTTCGATCGCCAGCTTGCCGGCCGCGCGCGCGGCGCCTTCGGACTTCAGGTCGACGAGGTCCTTCCACAGGATGACTTCCGCGCGAATGAAGCCGCGTTCGAAGTCGGTGTGGATGCGCCCTGCTGCCTGCGGCGCCTTGGTGCCGCGACGAAGCGTCCACGCGTGGACTTCGGGTTCGCCGGCGGTGAAGAACGTGATGAGTTCGAGCAGCGAGTAGCCGGTGCGAACGACATTCGCGAGCCCCGGTTCCTTGAGACCCAGCGACGCGAGGAAGTCGGCCTGCTCGGTCTTCGGCAGCGATGCGATCTCGGCTTCGATCGACGCGCTGATGCGCACCACCGGCATGCCGCGATCCTTGGCGAGCTTCTCGAGCGTCTTCACGTGCGCATTGCCTTCGCCGTGCAGATCCGGCTCGGCGACGTTGGCGACGAAGAACATCGGCTTGTCGGTGAGCAGGAAGAGGCTCTTCAGTACCGCGCGATGGTCGTCGCTCAGCTTGATCGCGTGCGCGATCTTGCCTTCGTTCAAGCCCTTCTGCGCGATCTCGTACACTTCGACTGCGAGCTTGTCGTCGGCCTTGCCGGCGCGCGCCTGCTTGCGTGCCTTGTCGAGCGCCTTCTCGACGGTGTCGAGGTCCTTGAGAATCAACTCGGTCTCGATGGTCTCGACGTCGGCGACCGGGTCGACCTTGTTGGCGACGTGAATGACCTGATCGTCGTCGAAGCAGCGAACGACGTGCGCGATCGCATCGACTTCGCGAATGTTCGACAAGAACGCGTTGCCGCGGCCTTCGCCTTTGGAAGCGCCCTTCACGAGCCCGGCGATGTCGACAAAATCGATCGTCGCGCGCACTTCCTTGGCGGGCTTGTACAGCGCGACGAGCGCGTCGAAGCGATCGTCCGGCACCGGCACGATTCCGACGTTCGGCTCGATCGTGCAGAACGGATAGTTCGCCGCCTCCGCTTTGGCCGTGGTGCTCACGGCGTTGAAGAGCGTGCTCTTGCCGACGTTCGGCAGCCCGACGATTCCGATCTGAAGGCCCATGTTTCGCCGCGGCGGTTAGCATGTGCGTCGCGCGCCGTGCAAGCGCGGGTGTTCCCGAGGGCAGTGCCCCGGCGTGGAATCGCGTACAGTCCGCGCGTGGTTCGGGCCCGCATCGCCGCTTGCTGCGCCGTCGTCGCCATCGTCGCCACCCGAGGTTTCGCCCGCGCTCAAGTGCGCGAACCGCGAGACCGCACCGATCCGCCGGCCTCGCCGACCGCGACGCAGCAGCCGCGGTGCTCCGCGCGCGTGCGCACGGTCGCGCCGCAGCGAGGACGGATCGACCCGCACGCGTCCCCTGCGCTGGTGCTTGCCGGCGACGGATCGCTGCTGGCCTGGCGAGGCGACGACGCGACGCTGTTTCTCACCCGGCTCGACGCATCGCACGAGCGTCGCGCGGACGATCGCGAACTCGCGCGACCCGCACGCGCGTTCGCGATGATCGCGGCGCCGTCGGGTGCGACGATGGCGTATGTCGAACGGACGCCAGGCGGCGATGACGTCGTGCTGCTCGCGCGATTCGACGCAGTGGGCGAAGCGCGCAATGTACCGCGCGAACTCGGGCGAGGACGATCCATCGAGGTCGTATCCATCGCGCCTTCGGTCTCCGGATACGCGGTGGCATGGAGCACGAACGATCCCGGGAACAGCGGCACGCACGCGGTGTTCACCGACGGTCGCGGCGCGCCCATCGCCCCCGAACGCGTGGTCGCAGGCGGCACGCAACCGCATCTCGTGTACGTGCCGTCCGCGCGCGGGGTGGTGCTCACGACTATCGCGCCGCCGGGTGATCCGACCGTCGCGTTGCTCGACGACGACAGTCGCATTCGCGAGTCCGCGCCGTGGCTCGCCGGCGTGCACGGGGTGTCGCTGATGGGCGGCGGAAGCGGCGTGGTCGGCATCGCGCTCGGTGCCGATGCGAACAGCGTTCTCGCGCCGGTCAGCGTTCGCTTCGTGCCCTCCGTCGGCGTCACCACCACTCCGCTCGCGTTTCGCACCCCGTCGACGACTACCGTCGCGGGCCTCGTCGCCGAGCGAAGCGGCACCGTGGTGCTGCTCGACGATGGCGGTCAGCGCGAGACGCTTTCACGCATCGCGGCCGACGGGACGCTTTCCCTCCTCGCGGTGCGCGCCGGGCATCACGGCACGGTCTCGAGCACCGTCGATGGCTACGTGATTGCCGGCCTCGAGCCCGAATCACCACCTCCGCGCGGCATCGACATCGTGTCGCTCGAGTGTCCGCGTCCCCCACCGCCGACCGTCGTGAGCGCGACAGTGAACAACGTCGCCGCTTCATCGTCTCAGAGCGCATCGGCCACCGTGACCACGGACGCAGCGACGACGTTCGATGCATCGTCGTCACCACCTCGCTGACGGTGCGCAAGAGGCCGATGTAGGCGTTGTGTCGGCATCTCGATCCCCGTAGTCTCGTGCGTCGCGTATCGCGCATTCGGTGCGAACGACGGCCGCAGAAGGAGCGTCTCGGATGGCGGCGATGGGCGGACGGTGGTGGCTCCCTGCGATGCTGTCGGTCGGCCTGGTGGCCGTGCCGCTCGTCGCGGGCTCGCAGAGCCAGTCGCCGGTCATCCAGCTGCTCACCAACAGCACCGACGCGCGCACGCGTATTCAAGCCGCGGTGACGCTCGGGCGCTTGCATCCCACTGGCGCGCGGCAGGCGCTCGAGAACGCGCTCGACGACAGCAACCCCGGTGTTCGCGCCGCAGCCGCGCAATCGCTGGTGACCATCGGCGACGCGGCCTCGCTCGGCGCGCTGCGTGCGCATGCGAACGATCGCGACGTGTTGGTGCGCAACGGCATCGGCCGCGCGATCGAGAATCTTCAGCAGCGCGTAGCAGCCGCGGCTCCGCATCCAGCACCGGCGGCGCTCACGGGCTCGGGCTCGGCCGCGCTCGGGTCGCAGACGGGCGACATGGAACACGCGCAATTCCTGGTGCGCGTCGGCACGATCGCGAACCACGCGGACAATCGCACCAACGTCGCCGACCTGATGCGGAACGCGATCCTTCTCGAGGTCGGTCGTTCGGGAAGCGTCGCGTGCGTGGCCGCGAGCGATCTTCCGCCCGTCGCGGAACAGCGAGTGCGCGCGGGGCGCCTGCGCGCGTATGCGATCGAAGGCAGCGTGAACTCGCTGCGGCGCTGGACGGTCGCGCAGACGTTGTCGGTGCGCGCGGAAGTGTCGCTGGTGCTCATGACCCATCCGGCGCGTGCGATCGTCGGCTCGCTCTCGGGTGCCGCGACCGCACAGGACCGTTCGCCCGGCTACGATCCCGATGGCTTCGCGCGTCGTCTCGAAGAGCGCGCGCTCTCGGGGGCGGTGCACGGCGCGCTCGGGCGACTGCAGCAGTCGCTCATGGCGAGTCGGTAGCGCACGTTCCGCAACGGGGTGTGGTGGCGCGGGCAATGGCTGTGGTGGCGCGTCGTCAGTGCTTCACGGTGTGCGGTGGCGCGTCGTG
>CBIHQZ010000570.1:0-5224 GCA_966212315.1 uncultured Myxococcales bacterium | reverse complement strand
TGCGCTCACGCGGAACGGCGGGCGGAACATCCACAGGAACGCGCGGAACCCGAGTTGCGCGATGGTGATCGCATCGACCACGGGCTGCAGAAAGCGCAGCGGACCTTTGATCTGCGTAGTGCCCGCGTCGCTCATCCATCCGCCTCGCCGCGGTAGCTCCGAGGCACGCGGCGCGACACCGCGCACAGCACTTCGTATGGAATGGTTCCGACGCGCGCGGCGATCTCTTCGGCGCGAATCGTGTCGCTCCCCGCCGTGCCGGTCTGCGATCCGAGCAGCACCACTTCGTCGCCCACCGACACGCCGCCGGGAGCGCGTGCGAGCACCGTCACATCGAGCATCGCCATGTCCATCGACACGTTGCCGACGACGCGCGCTCGCGAGCCTCGCACCAGCACTTCTGCGTCCGATGAGAGCCGTCGCCAGAAGCCGTCCGCGTAGCCGATCGGAATCGTGGCAACGACCGCGCGACGTCCCGTGACGTACGCCCCCGCGTAACCGATCGCGGTGCCCGGCGGCACTTCGCGCAGCGCGAGGATCTCGGTGCGAAGGCGAAACGCCGGCAGCAGCGCCGGGCCCGCGTGCGGAAATGGCGCGACGCCGTAGAGCGTGATGCCCGGACGCACGAACGAGAATCGCGCTTCGGGAAATCGAAACGCACCGGCGCTGTTCGCCGCATGGACCACCGACGGCGACAGTCCCGCGGAGGCAATGGTGCGACGCGCGGATTCGAAGCGCGCGAGCTGCTCGGTGGTGAACGACGGATCGTCGAGGTCGGCGTTCGCGAAGTGCGTCATCACGCCGGTCACGCGCACGTTCGGCATCGCGGCGAGTCGTGCGGACACGGCATGGAGATGGTCGGGAAGAATTCCGAGCCGCGACATCCCCGTGTCGACCTTGAGATGAACCTCCGCCACGCGACCCGACGTCGTGAACGCCGCGAGCGTCTCGAGCTGGCTCTCGTCGTAGATCACGGGCGTGAGACCGGCCGCGAGCGCTTCGCCGAGCCCCTCGCGGTAGACGCCCGACATCACGAGGATCGGTGCGTCGATTCCCGCCGCGCGCAGCTCGAGACCTTCTTCGACCAGCGCCACGCACAGCCCGCTCGCACCGGCTTCGACCATCGCGCGCGCGCACGATTCGGCGCCGTGTCCGTAGGCATCGGCTTTGACCACCGCCCATACGTCGGTCTCGACGAGATCGCGAACGACGCGGGTGTTGTGACGAATGGCGTCGAGATCGATCTCGGCGCGCGTGGGCCGCAGTGCCGAGTCGGCAGTGGCGCGAGGCGGTAGGGTCACGCGACGCGGCGAGCGCGGGTCCTGCACGCATCGCGTGTACGCGTCGCGCGGAGATGGTGTCAAGTTGCGCAGCGTTGCGCCGCGAGACTCGTCCCGCTACGTTCCGCGCGTGCCCGACACGATCCATGTCGAAGTGAACGGAGAGCGGCGCGAAGTCGCTGCCGGAACCACGGTGCGAGCGCTCTGCGATCAACTCGGATTGCTCGGCCCGGTCGCGGTCGAACGCAATCGCGAGATCGTTCCGCGCGCGCATCACGCCGACACCGTCCTCGCCGACGGCGATGCACTCGAACTCGTCCACTTCGTCGGCGGCGGTTGATCCGCCCGTTCCGTCCGTCCCGCACGCGAAAGGCTTTCACATGTCATTCGACGACAAACCGCTCCAGATCGCCGGCCGCACGTTTCGTTCGCGTCTCTTCGTCGGCACCGGCAAGTACGCCTCGGTCGATCAGACGCGCGACGCATTGAAAGCGTCGGGCGCCGAAGTGGTGACCGTCGCCGTGCGCCGCGTGAATCTCGCCGAGACGGGCAAGACCTCGCTGCTCGGGATGCTGCGCGACGAGGGGTATCAGCTCCTCCCGAACACCGCCGGTTGCTACACCGCCGACGACGCGATCCGCTGCGCGCGACTCGGGCGCGAAGCGGGGATGACCGACCTCGTGAAGCTCGAAGTCATCGGCGATCCGAAGACGCTCTTCCCCGACACCGAAGCGCTCGTGCAAGCCGCCAAGGTGCTGGTGAAAGAAGGCTTCGTCGTGCTGCCGTACACCAACGACGATCCCATCGTGGCGAAGAAGCTCGTCGACGTCGGTTGCCCCGCGGTCATGCCGCTCGGTGCGCCGATCGGGTCGGGTCTCGGGCTGCGCAATCCGCACAACCTGATGATCCTGATGGAGACCGTGAACGTTCCGGTCATCGTCGATGCAGGCGTCGGCACCGCGAGCGATGCGGCCATCGCGATGGAATACGGTGTCGACGGGGTGCTCATGAACACCGCGATCGCCGCCGCGAAAGATCCGGTTCGCATGGCGCACGCGATGCGCCTCGGTGTCGAAGCAGGCCGTCACGCATACCTCGCCGGGCGCATGGAGAAGAAGCTCTACGCCAGCGCATCGAGTCCGATCGAAGGGACCATCGCGTCTCGTCGCGGTCACGACGCACTCGGCATCGAGTAGCGCTCGCCGTGCGAACTCTCGCGCTCGCCGGTCTGATCGCATTGGTGCACGCGCCGCTGCAGTGCCCGAGTCCGCAGCATCCCGCGAGTGCACGCGAGGAGAGCCCGCCCGAGGCGTTGTGGGTGCTGGCGAATCAGTTCGGCGTCGAGAACAACCCGGACGCGCGCGCACGTACGCTGCGATTTCTCATCGATCGATATCCGAGTTCTCGCTACGCCGAGCGCGCGCGCATCGCCCTCGCCGGTGGCGACGCCGGGCCATGAACACGTGGCCGTCGCTCTGGCTCTGCGCGGATCTCGACGCCGGGCTCGCGCGCGACGACTTGCTCGCCCGCGTTCGCGACGTGGTGGCCGCGCGTGCCGCGGTGGTGTGGTTGCGCTCGGGGCTTTCCACGCCGTCGCGCGTGACGTTCGCAATGGCCACCGAACTCGCGGGACGCAGCGATGCGCCGTTGTTCGTCGGTGACCGTGTCGACGTCGCGCTCGCGGTCCACGCCGCAGGGGTTCACGTCGGTTCGCGCTCGCTCTCACCACGATCGGTGCGAGCACTCCTCGCGATGTCCGGTTCGGCGATGTGCGTCTCGGTCGCGACGCACGATGCGTACTCCGTGCGCGCCGCAGCGCCGTTCGCGGACGCCCTGATGCTCTCGCCATTCGGCGCCGTCCCCGGCAAGGCGCCGCCACTCGGTATCGCGGGTTTCACACACGCCATCGGCGCCGCGCCCGCTGCTCGATTCGTCGCGCTCGGCGGAATCGCGAATGCCGCCGACGCAGCGAGCGCCGCCCGCGCCGGTGCCACCGGTTTCGCCGTCCGTCGCGCGCTCCTCGCCGAACGCGATCCCGTCCGCGCGTGCATCGCACTCGACGATGCGTTCCGCGCAAATCGCGCCGCGCGCGGTCACGGAACTTGACCCTTCGCCGACGCGATGACAACGCTCGCGCGTCGTGCGCACCTCGCTCATTCGCTCCGTTCCGATCGCGCTTTCACTCGCCCTCGCCGCCCCCGCGGCCGTTGCGCAACAACCGGCGCCCGCCGCGCAGCCCGCACACGCGAGCAGTGCGTCGTCGCAGCCGCGCTACCTGACGCAGATGCAGGCCGAACTGCAGGCGATGGGTCTCGCGCCGCAGTGCAGTTCGACCAACGCGCAGGCCGGGTCGTGCACCACGCGCGCGAGTGCGCCCGCGTCCGCGAACGGACAGGCGTCGACGCGACGGTTCGTGCTCTCGCTCCAGTACGACGACAACTCCGACACCATCTACGTGTACGTCGATCACTACGCGTCGATCCGTGCCGATGCGTCGACGGCACCGCAGGTCTTCCGTCGTTTGCTCGAGATGAACTGGGAGATGCTGGCGGGGCGCTTCGAATGGTCGGCTGCGTCGGGTGAGATTCGTCTGTCGGCATTGATCAACACCGATTCGAACTTCGATCGCCGCGCGTTCCGTGGCGTCGTGCGTTCGTTGCTGCGACTCGCGGATCGCTACGCCGACGAGGTCGCACGCATCACCGGGAATCCGGTCGGCGAGAGCAATGCGTCCGCGGCACCGGCGAGTGCGGCGGGTGGCGCGAGTGGGGCGCCCGGGGCGCACTGAGGGCGGCCGCGGCTGCGAGACCTCACCCCGGCTGCCGCCTGCCCCTCTCCCTCCGACGCCCGCGCGCGGCGCGCGAACGCGAGGCGTCGTCGAAAGAGGGGCTCGAAGGATGATGCGTGAGTGCGTGAGTTGCGGACGTGGTGCGTGCGGCGGGCAGTCGGAGTGGTGCGCGCGACGGATCGTACGAACGTGTCGTGTCGAGACGTCCTGAACGTGGCGTTCCTGTGAAGCGCAGCGGCGAAACGAGACGCGACAGCGAGCCAGCGGGCGATGGCGATGGTCAGCCGATGGCGATACGGACGCCGCGGCGCAATGCATCCGCCGAAAGCCACGCAGGACGCATTCGTCAGCCGAGGCAACACAGCGCACTGCGCCCGCAACGCTTCGGCGCCAGTACTACCTCGCTCGCGGTCCTCACCTCCCGCCGCCATCATTCCAGCCCCTCTCTCGACGACGCCGCGTTTGCGCGTAACCGTGCGCGTCGGAGGGAGAGGGGCGCGCGGCAGCGCGGGTGAGGTCCCTCAATTCTGATTCGCCTCGCTCCGATAAATCAGCACCCGCGTGTCCGCGAGCTGCGGCACCGCCGCGAGAGCACCAGCCCATCCACGCTGCCCGCCTTCGACGAACGTCCACGTGGTCATCTGATTCGGCCCGCTCATGTGCGTCGCTGCGCCCGGCGGAATCTGCGCGATGAGCGCCGCAGGAACGAGCCAGCGCTCCGGCACGTCGCGATCGCGTCCTGACGGGAGCACCCGCCCTCCCCGCTCGAGTCCGATCCACAGCACCGGCTCCTGCCCGGCATGAACGCGCACCGCCGTGGTGACGGCATGCGCGAGTTGCCCGTACGAAACGCCCGCCGCGAGTGCGCCGATGACGTTGTTCTGCGCGTCGTGCACGGGCACCGTGGCGATGAGATACGCACGCGACGGCTGGTCCGGTGTCGCAGGCAATTCCCCCACGCCGAGCGTTCCGTGACCACCGAGCGCATCGCGAATCGCGGGGAACAGATTCGCCATGTTCGTCCCGCGCATCAGGTCGCTCTGCTCGTCGGTGTTGCGTGCGATCGCAACGCCGTCGGGACCCACCGCGGTGATGAATCCGGTCGGGAAGAAGCTCAGCGAGCCGGCCGCGGTGTGTTCCGTCTGCATCCCGATCA
>CBIHQZ010000569.1:0-5228 GCA_966212315.1 uncultured Myxococcales bacterium | reverse complement strand
CGTCGGCACCGGCGGAAGCCATCCGAGCGATCGCTCGACCTGGAACGTCGGATAGCCCGCGAGGATCTCGTCGCCGCCGTCGCCGCCGAGCGCCACGGTGACGTGTTTGCGCGTGATCTTCGCGAGGAGACTCGTGGGGACGAAACTGCTGTCCGCGAACGGTTCGTCGATCCAGTCGAGTGTCGACGGCACCACGTCGAGCATCGTTTCGACCGAGAGCTTCTCTTCGACGTGTTCGGTCCCCAGATGCTGCGCGACCGTGCGTGCATGCGCGCTTTCGTCGAAGCTCGGATCGTCGAAGCCGATGGCGAACGTACGCACGTTCGAGTGCACGCGCGTCGCACACGCGGCGACGAACGAGCTGTCGAGACCGCCCGAAAGAAAGATCCCCACCGGCACATCGGCGACGAGCCGATCGCGCGTGGCTTCCATCACCAGGTGCGTGAAGCGCTCGACGAGTTCTTTCGGGCGCCCCTGCGTCTCGCGCGAGTGCCGTGGCGTGTAGTACGGGACGATGCGAAAGCCCGCGCCGTCGCGCCATCGCAGGATGCGCCCGGCTTCGAGCTTGCGCACGTTGGCGAGAATGCTGCGCGGCGCGGGGACGTATTCGTGCGCGAGATACTGCGCGAGCGCGACCTGATCGAGTGATCGATCGGCACGCACGCGCGGATGCGCCAGCAGCGCGCGAAGCTCTGATGCGAACGCGATCCCTTCGATTCCGCGCTCGCCGAACGGCGCGTAGTAGAGCGGCTTCTTCCCGAAGCGATCGCGCGCGAGGATCAACTCGCGCCGGGCGGGGTTCCAGTACCCGAATGCAAACATCCCGTGAATCCGCGGCACGGCCTCTTCGCCCCAGCGATCGAGCGCGTGCATCAGCACTTCGGTGTCGCCGCTCGAGGTGAAACTCTCGCCGTGCCCCGCGAGCTGATCGCGTACGCGTGCGTAGTTGTAGATCTCGCCGTTGAACGTGAGAGCCGCGCCGGTGCGATGCGAAACCATCGGCTGACTCGCCGCATCCGACAGATCGAGAATCGAGAGACGTCGATGTGCGAAGCCGACACCCGGCGCGGTCCAGATACCTTCGCCATCGGGGCCGCGATGGGCGAGCGAGCGGATCATCGCCTGCAATGCGTCTCGATCCACCGGCGCGCCGTCACGCGCAACGAGACCCGCGATTCCGCACATCCTTCGATGCCCTCAGTTCACCGCGCGCGCGGTGCCGCTCGTGTCGTTCGGCGCCGACGAACCGGGCGCGCCGAAGTTCACCAGCTCGCGCACGAGGTACGTCTTCTTCTTCTGCGACTCGTAGTACGTGCGCATCAGCACTTCGCCGAGCAGCCCCATCAAGAGCAACTGCACGCCGAGCGAGAACAAGAACACCGCGAGCAGCAGCAGCGTGTTGCCCTGCACCCACACTTCGGGGCGTCCGAGAATGTGCGTGCTCACGAACTGCGCGACGAACACGAACGCCGAGATGCTGCCCAGACCGCACAGCGCCATCGCGGGACGGCCGAAGAAGTAGATCGGTTTGGTGCTGTATCCGCCGAGAAAACTCACGGTCAGCAGATCGAGCATCACCTTCCACACCCGACCGAGCCCGTACTTGCTCTGCCCCGCGGCTCGCGCGTGGTGCGTGACGACCATCTCGGTGACGCGCGCGCCCGACCAGCTCGCGTAGATCGGAATGAAGCGATGCATCTCGCCGTAGAGACTGTGCGGCTCGAGCACCCAGCGTCGATACGCTTTGAGCGTGCAGCCGTAATCGTGCAGGCGAACACCCGAGACGCGGCCGATGATCCAGTTCGCGATCATGCTCGGAAGACGGCGCGTGACGGCTTTGTCCTGACGGTTCTTGCGCCAGCCGGAGACCACGTCGAAACCTTCGTCGAGCTTGCCGAGCATCGAAGGGATGTCCTTCGGATCGTTCTGCAGATCGGCGTCGAGCGGCACGATGATCGGCGCGCGCGAGTGATCGATGCCGGCGGCCATCGCGGCGGTCTGCCCGAAGTTCCGGCGGAAGCGTACGAGTCGCATCCACGGACGCGTGCGGGCTGCTTCTTCGAGCAGCGCGAACGAACGATCGCGCGAGCCATCGTCGACGAGCACCACCTCGACCGGCTGGGGGAGGGGGACGATCGCGACGTCGAGCGTCTCGATCAAACGGGGGAGCGATTCCTCTTCGTTGAAGACGGGAATCACGAGGCTGATCGCGGGGGCAGCGGACTCGGTCACGACGCGGCGGTGTAGCACAGGGGCGAGGGTGTTTGAAACGAACGCAGTGCTCGGAGAAACGCGAACCCCCTCGACGCTTGCGCATCGAGGGGGTCGCACTGCATCGCGACGCTTGCGTCTCGAATCAGCCGCCGTCACCCGGCGCGCTGTAACCGCAGGTGCCTGCCGCCTGCATGTCCGCGATCGGCGTCGTCGTCGAGATCGTGGCCGGCACGGCGCGGAGGCCGAGACCGACTGCGATGCCGCCGTACGTCGGCGGATTCGCCGACGAGTCGCCGCAGCTCATGTTGATCTGGATGTCGACGAGGCCCGCGATCACGCCGCGGACGACCGCAACGTAATCCGGAGCGATCATCGCCACTGCGTCGACCACGTCGCTGCCGCCGACCCAGCCGCCGAGCGAGCCGTTCGCGAGACCGGTCGCCGTGATGTTCGCGCGCACCTGGAGCTGGTGGAGCGGGAGCACGATGTTGAAGCCCGAGAACGAGAGCGGGAGGTTGAACACGCCGCCCGTCGCGGTGCCCGCGCGGACCTGGAGACGGCCGTTCACGATCGCGCCGTCGAAGGCCACGTTCGCGCCGGTGTCGATGTCCGTCGCTCCGGCCGAGAGGAACGAGCGATCGACCGAGTACTCACGACCACCGGTGACCGACGTGCAGCCCGCGGTGAAGGTCGGGAAGCCGCGGTAGATCGCGACGCGAACCGACGAGTCGTTGGTGAGATCGTTCACGCCGCTGACGCGTACGATGAGCGCGAGCTTGTTGTTGGTGACCGTGTCCGCGAGCGTCGCGCGGATGTCGGTGCCCGACATGACCGTGTTGATGGTGTTCGCCAGCGTCGGGAGCTGGTTGTCGACGCCGCCCGAGCAGCCGGTGCCACGCGCGCAGCCGGGGTTCGGCATAACGGTGCAGCGCTCGTTCGAGACCGCCGTGCAGTGCTGGTCGTTGTCGTAGAGCGAGTAGAAGTCGGGATGCGCGCAGCCGAGCGGATCCGATTCCGTCGAGAACAGGTCGTCGAGGTTGAAGCCCGTGTGGGGGTTCTCGGGAAGATCGTCCGCGTCGATCTGAAGCTGATCGAGGACGAAGGTGTAGGTCTGGGCCGCGCCGGCGTCAGTCGTCGCGTCGTTGTTCGTGACGTCGCCGTTGTTGGTCTCCGGACCGCAACCGATTGCGAGGGCCGAAATCGCCGCCGCTGCAAAACCCAAGTAATTGATGCGCCGCATGCTTGCTCTCTCCTGGTGAAGGAACGTTGCTCTCGGACTCCGAGTGTCGGTGGACGGACCGAGTCCCCCCGGTGAAGGACTCCGTCGCGCTCTCTCATCGCGACGGTCCCGGGGTCCGAGATCGAGCATTGCCCGGCCCCGGATATGGCCGAGGTCATTATCACCATCGAAACTCCCGATCAAGACGCGCGCTTTTGACCGCGCGCGGCACGTACACCGTTGCTGCGACATCGGTGTCGCGGCTTGTTGCGAGGTGATGCACCCCCACTCAGTCGCGTGGCCGCGCCAGCTCGCCCCCCGGATCGGGGGCGAGCCGCACTCACCGGGAGATTCGCACGGCCTCCGGCAACCATATGGTTGCGTTTTTCCTGCGAGGTCGACGCGAAGTTTCGATCTCTGGCGCATCGATAGGGAACGCGTTCGCACGGGCGGTGGTTTCGATTCCGTTTCGCACCGCAATCGACCTGACGGTCCAGGAGTTCGGGGTTCGTTCGAGCATCAGTGCGGCTTGCCCCCAATCCTGGGGGCGAGCTGGCGCGGCCACGCGACTGAGTGGGGGTTCGCGAGCGACGACGATCCAGCGCGTAACATGCGCGAGCATCACGGCACCGGCACGACCCACGAATACGCGCTGTACCGATACTCGCTCCACGCGGCCGGCGGTGGCGGCGCACCGGGTACGAGTGGTCGCGGCGCGGACGTCGTGCGAATGCGAACGCGAATCGTGTCGCGCCCGCGTGTGAGACGCCTCGGGATCAGGAACTCATCGTCGCGCCAACGGCGATTGGAAGTCTCGAGTGTGTGCAGTGAGGAATCGAGTTCACCCGGCGGCGCCGAGAACACGCACGTGTTCGACCCCGCGAGATACCAGGTGCCGGCGTCGACGAACGCACCCGTCGCGTCTTGCACGAAGACCTCCGCGCGTTGATCGGCGTATGAGTAATCGAGCTTTCGGCGCAGCAGGACGCCCTCGTTGTTTGCAGCGAGAGCGAGATCGAATTCCGACGTGCCGCTCATGCGACGCCCGGTGTCCTCCGTCGCGGGATACGTCTCCGCCATCGTCGGATCGCCGCGAAGATGGTCGACGCCGCGTTCGTAACGACTCGTGACGGTCTCGATCGTCGAGTCGGGCGCAGCGATGTAATGATGTTCGCTCTCGCTCTGCGCATCGCTCACGTGCAGTGGGTTCGACGGAGCGAGGCACGCGCCCGGCACGCCGTACCAGAACGCGAGCGTTCGATAGTGCTCGGTGCTCTCGTTCAGCCCGCCGTGCTCGAGCGTGATGCGCGCGTTGCGTCCGAAGGGCATCGCATCGGCGACCAGGAACCGATACGCGGACTCGATGCGATCTTCGGCGTTCCGTGCGCTCGCGGCATTCGGTGCGCCGACCGGATGACCCGCGAACGGCAGCGTCATCGTGCGACCGCCCCAGTAGTCGCCGCCGCCGCCCCATTCTTCGGTGCCTGTGCCGTATGCCTGCGGGCTCTCGCTGTCGTCGAAGTAGAAACGCGGATCGCCCTCCAAGGTCCACAGCACAGCGTTGTCGGTGAACGTGAGTGACGTGCCGATGAAGCTTCCGCACCACGTGTCTTCGGTGCGTGGGTTTTGCGCTTCGACCGAGCGCGTATCGAGCAGCGTGAGGTCCTGCCCGGGCGTGGGGACGCCGTGATCGCGGTAGCTCGCGTGGAGATAGCCCGCGAGTGACGGCGACTCGGTGAGCGCCACGGTGCGAAGGTGAAACGAGACGTTCGCGATGTCTTCGGGTGCGTCGACG
>CBIHQZ010000568.1:0-5229 GCA_966212315.1 uncultured Myxococcales bacterium | reverse complement strand
GAAGCCGAACACCTCGTCGAACACGACCAGCCCACGCAGGTCGCTCGTCCCCTTCTGCGTTCGCACCCACGCCAGCACTTCTTCGAGCAACACCCCAAGCACCAACGCGCGCTCGTCCTGATCGAGGTGCGCGACGCTCACGATCACGGCCGGTACCTTGCCGTCGTCTTTCACGCGCAGCCACGAATCCACGTCGAGCGGAACGCCCTGGCGCCAGGTCTCGAACGTCGGGGAAGCGAGCAACGTGTTCAGTGCCGTCGCGAGCGCGTTGTGTTCCCGCCGCGGGAGGAACTCGTCGAGTTGCATCGCGCCGATGCTCTCGATCGGCGGATCCGCGAGATCACGCAGCAGCGATGCGACGTCGGCTTTCTCGCCCGCGCGCAGGCGCCGCTCGGCGAGCACGCTCAGCACCACGTGGTCGCGACTGCGCGTGGGATCGGGATCGCGGCCGATCAATCGGAGCAGCAGCGAGATCGATGCACTGAGTGACTCGCGCGCGGCTTCGACGTCACTCGACCACAGCGGCGACGGGATCTCGAGCGCCGAGAGCACGTGCAGCATCTCGCCCGCGTTCGTCCCGGGCGTGATCACTCGCACCTCGGTCTTCGCGCGGAACGCCGCCACGTCGTCCGCGGTCAACTCCCACTTCGCCAGCCCCTCGCGCCAGCGCGCGGCGGTATCGCTCGCGAGTTCCTCGGTGGACACACCCGCACGATGGGCCGCGCGATCGTCGACCCACGGTGCGAACTCTTGCCCGTCCAACGCGGGGAACGTGAGCAGCAGGTTCGGGAGATCGCCCTTCACGTCGATCATCAGTACCGGCACGCCGCTGCGCAGCGCCTCCTCCACCAGCACCATCAACATCCCTGTCTTGCCGCTGCCCGTCATGCCGACGACCACGCCGTGCGTGGTGAGGTGATGGAGCGGGATGTCGAGAGCGAGCGTCGTGCCGCTGCCGTCGAGAGGACGGCAGCCACCGATGTGCAGCGAATCGTTCATGCGCGAAGGACTCCGTGAAGCACGCGTCCGCGCGATCGGACGGGCGCGCGCGATCCGCATGACGGATTCGCGACGGAGCCGTTTCGATCACTGAGCCGCATGCGGAACACCTCGCGCGATCGAATCACGAGGAAATCCTACGCACCTGTACTTTGCGTGCCGGTACGACGTTTCGCGCATCGATAGGCTCAGCCTCAGCGCGCAGTTCTCATGAATGAGAGAACTGCGTTCAAGGTGATCGTGGGGGCGCGATACAAGCTTTTTCGATTGCTGCTCGGCGAGAGCGTGTCGGACTTCGCCAGCGAGATCGGCGTGACCGAACACGCACTCGCGTCGTTCGAGGGTGGCCGGCGGATGCTCTCGGTCGAGAAGCAACACGACATCGCGTACAAGCACGGCACCACGCGCTCGGCAATCGTCCCCGAGGAGATGATCGAGGGTCGCGCGCAACTGGTGCCGCTCTCGGAGCAGGAGGTCAGCGCGCTGAAGATGCGCGTCGGTGCTCGCAAGTCGAGCGTCGCGTATCGGCAACTCGCCGCAGAGCTGAAGCGCCTCCGCGTTCACGACGCACGAACCGTCGAGGTCACGTATCAACCGCGCGCTCGCGATGCGGAGAGCGCGGCGGATCGCAGTCCACCCGAACCAAGGAAGAAGTAGGCATGACCGACCCGAACGTTCCGTCTGTTCCCAACCTCGGTGACATCCACGACGGCGAGCGCGCAGTGCGCGAAGTGATGCCCGAACTCGAAGCGCTGCCGCCCGAGAAGGTGCGCAAGCCGAACGTCGCGGCAACCGACGCTGCTTCGATCGCGGCCGGCGCGTTCGAGAGCATCATGTTCTTCCGCGAGGCGATCCGCGACGAACTCCCGCGCTTCGACCTGCGAAACATCGATCGGCTCAAGCTCTACACGCTTGCTGCGTGGCACACCGCTTCGACAAACAGGAGCAGCGGGACGTCGACGTCATTCGATCAACTCGTCCACGACGCGATGGATCTGTCGGACGACTTCGCGATCGCGGGCAATGCGCTCATGCGCAAGAAGCTCGTCGACCCGGTGAAGTTTCAACGCAGCGGTACGAGCTTCCGCGCGGTCGCCGACGATCTCAACAGCCGCGTGAAGGCACTGCGCGATGCGTGGTCGTCGATCGAGGGCAAGACCACCGTGACGCTCGCAGATCTCGACCGCGGCGCCGATCTCGCGGGCCGCATCGTGCTCGACATCCAGAACGCCGGGAACCCCCCGCCGACGACCGCGACCGACCTGCGCTACCGCGCGTGGACGCTCTTCGAAGTGGCGTACGAACAGTGCCGCCGCGCGATCCAGTATCTGCGCTACGACGAAGGTGACGCGGACAAGTTCATCCCGCCGCTACGACAGATGGCGAAGGGCCGGCGCGATCCCGCGGACGCGGAGTCGAAAGCGACCGAGACGAAGAACGCGACCAACGCCAACGACGCCAGCACGAACACGCCTGGTAATCCGAACGTGATCAACGCGACTGGCGCGCCCGTGGCACCCGCGACTCCGTCGGCACCCGTCAGCACGGGTCGGCCGATCGGCGGCGACGACGCGCCGTTCGTGAAGGACTCGAAGAAGTAGGCGCGGCGCGACCATGGCGGACAACAAGAAGAAGGTCGGCTCCGCGGATCGCGCGCGCGTCGCGGGGAAAGAGCCGTACGAAGTCGCACGCGTCGCGACGAAGACCAGCGCGACCCCCGCCAAGGTGCGGGAGGCCGTCGAGCGTGTCGGTCCGATGCGCGCCAAGGTCGAAAAGGCGCTCACCCGCGGCAAGCGGTAGCGCAGCCGCATTCCCCTGCCCGCTCGGCGACGGCGCGTCGCGGATGTCCCCTATGCCATAGGACTCGAATGGTCCCCTTCGCGCTCCCCGGCCCTATGCCATTGGGGTCGGAACGAGGTTCCGCGGGGTTGGAGGGCCTATGGGATAGGGGCGTTCTGACTGGGCGAAGGCAAGGGAGCCCTATGGCATAGGGGCTGGGAACGAGGTTTCGATGGGTTAGGGGCCTATGGCATAGGGCCGGGCGGCGGGGAGAGAGCGTTCGGGGCCTATGGCATAGGGGCGGGACTCGCGGAACGCGAGTTCGCGGGCCTATGGCATAGGGGCGAGGACGTGGTTTCGCGGGGTTTGGAGGCCTATGGGATAGGCGGCCTCGACGTTCGAGCCCGCGCCGAGGACTTCGAGCAGCTCCTGACCGCGTTCGGATCGCTGCTTCGTGCGCTCGAAGCCAAGGGCTGCCCGGTCGTCCTCGCGTCCGTGCCGCCGGTGGAGTGCAGCGCCGACGCGTTCCCGATGCTCGGCATCGCGAAGTCCTCCACGCTCTCGGCAAGAGCCTGGGGGTCGTGGCGCGACAGCCCGATCTGTCTCGGTTGAACGCTTGACGTTCAATCGTTGAATGCCCAACTTCGAGCGACCGTGATCACGTCCTTCGGCGACACAACCACGGCCGACATCTTCGACGGCGTCGACTCGAAAGCGGCGCGAGCAATACCGAAAGCGATCTGGAGCATCGCCAGACGGAAGCTGGACATGATCAACGCGGCGCATTCGCTGAACGACCTGAAAGTGCCGCCGGGCAACAAGCTGGAGAAGCTGAAGGGCGACCTCGCGGGCTTCTACAGCATCCGAGTCAACGAACAGTTTCGCGTCGTTTTCCAATTCAGCGCCGGGAACGCTTCGAGCGTATGCATCACCGACTACCACTGACACCAGCGCGAAGACACAGGAGCCATCCGATGATCCCCAAGAACCGCGCGCCGACCTCGCCGGGTGAGATTCTCACCGAGGAATTCCTGGGGCCTCTCGGGATGACGCAGACGGCGCTCGCCGAACGAATGGGCGTGCACGTGCAACAGGTGAACGCCATCGCGCGTGATCGTCAGGCCGTCACGGCGCGTACCGCATGGATGCTGGCGCGCGCGTTCGATACGAGCCCCGAGTTCTGGATGAACCTCCAGACCGCGCGCGACCTGTGGTTCGCCGCACCCGATGCGCGCGTCCGTCGCGCCGCACGCTGAGTGCCGAACCCCACAGCGCACTTCCCACGCGCTCGGATCCCAGGACACTGCCTCGCGCGAGATCCACACCACGCTCACCCTCGGGCGCGCGTTCGGCCGGATCGCGGCAAGTCCACCGGCGTGATGGCCGCGACGTGCCACCACAGCTCCATGATGGGTGGGCACACTCGAGAGAGCGACCTCCGTCCCCGCCGACTCAATGCGCTGGCGCGGCGGCCATCGCGAAGTGACGCACCCCGAGCCCGCGAAGCAGATCGATCACGCTGATGGTGCGCTGCTGTTGCACGGTGCGGTCTGCGGCGATGAGCACGCGTACTTCGGGATCCGCCGCGATGCGTGCACGGACCTCGCGCGTGAAGTCCGCCTCGGGGAGCGTCCGCCCCTCGATCCCGACGCCGCCGTGCGAATCGATCGTGACCAGCAATCGCGAATGCGGCGCTGCATCGACGGGCACTCCGCCATCACCCACCGGCGCAGTCACCGTCTGCGCGGCAACCGCTCGCGCGACCGCTCTCACGAACTCGGGTTCCTGCGCGAGCGAACGCGCGACTTCGGGTGCGGTGGGACTCGCGCCCGGCGCACCCGGAGCGCCGGCGGGGCCTTGCTCGCCCTTGCAGGCAGAGAGCGCCGCGACGAGCGCGAGCGTAGCGATCGTGCGAAGCATCATCGGGTGATGTTCACCGCGTACGTGCCGTAGGGCGAGACCGCGGTGCCCATGATGGTCGAACCGGGCAATCGCTCGAAGCCACCGGCGGCGAGACGATGGAAGGTCCCGCCCAGCGTGAGGTTCAACGTCACGTCACCCATGAGATCGCCGGTCATGTGGAGCGTCTGCACGAGCGTCCCGGTGTACGTGCCGGACGCCGTGAAATCGCCGTCGGCGGGAATGCCGCGCAGCGAGAGGTTGAGCGATCTCGTCGAACCCGCGTCGCCGTTGTAGACGATCGCGATCGTGCCTGCGTCGTCGGTCGTACGAACGTTGTCTTCGTAGTTCGTGAACGCAGTCGAGAGACGCAGCCCCTTGTTGGGACTCGAGCCCTGATCGACCTGGCCACCGACGACGAGCGTTCCCATCACGTCGCCGTTCCCCGTCTGGGGGTCGATGTTCGCGCTCGTCGCCATCGCAAAGCCCTGCATGCCGAGGTTGAGCGCCTTGTCGATGGCGGCGTCGATGCCGAAGTACGCACGACGCGCG
>CBIHQZ010000567.1:0-5229 GCA_966212315.1 uncultured Myxococcales bacterium | reverse complement strand
GTGCTCGCCGCCGCGTTGGCGTCGATCGGCGGCAAGGTCATGGCGCGCGCGTGCGCAGTGAAAGCGCCGCGATCATCGATGCCGCCCCACGCGAATGCGTAACGACCGGCCCCTGCGTCGTTCGCGCCGGTGACATGCGGATCGATCCATCCGTCGGCGCCGAAGAGTCGACCGCGAGGGGGCTCGGGCTCGCGATCCGCCGGTGGCACGACCCGATCGCACGAGTAGCGCGCGTTCGCGTAACCGATCTGCGTGGGATCGACGGCTTGTCGTTCGGCGGTGAGAGAAGGCGCGGCGTGGGTGGCTGCGAGAATGCGCACCGGCTCGCGCGGCGCCAGCGCGGGAGATGACCAGAGGAACTCGCCATCGAAGCTGCAGTAGCTCGGTGTGCAGGTCGGCACGATCATCGATTCGAAATCGAAGTCGACCGCGCGATCGACCGACACGCGCGATGCATCGCCCTCGACGGGAAGATCGAGCGCGGTCCAGTGCGCTCCGCCGTCGACGGTGGTGAAGCCATCGGTGAGATGCGGTCCGAATGCGATGCCACGTGTCGCATCGACGAAGCCGACGCGCGTCGCGTTCGCGGGGAGCGGTCGCGACGTCAGACGCGCGGGCGAATCGCCGCGATGGAGCTGCAGCCCGGATGCTCCGCGCGCGAGGACGACCAACGATCCGTCCGCGGCGAACGTGACACGCACGACGCGCGCGCCGGGCACACCGATCGCCTCGCCAGCGTCGACGGCGCCTTCGCGCAGCAGGTGGAATCGGAGATCGCCGGCGTCCGCGTAGAGCAGTGCATCGCCGTGCGCCGCGAGAATGCGAGCTTCGGCAGGGAGCGCGGCGGTGTGCCAGGCGCTGCCGTTGAACCAGCAGACCGCGGTGCTGTCGCGCGTGTGCGGATCGTCTTCGCTGCACGGACCGATCGCGACGATGACGCCGCCATCGGGTGCGACGACGAGCGGACCCATCTCGGGTAGCGCGCGCAATTCGTCCCAACGGTCGCGACGAAGGATCTGGATCGTTCGCTCGTGCCGGTTGTTCTCGCAGGCGGCGATGAGCTGTCCGCCGTACGGATGAAGCGCGCACGAATCGCCGGGGAGATCGATGGTCTCGCCTTCGCCATCGCGATTTCGCACACGGAGCTGTTCGCCCTCGACACTCGCGATGCGTCCGTCCGCAAGGAGCACCGCGCCGCGCGCGAGAAGCATCGGCCACACGAACGGATCGTCGTGCGCGAGCGAGTCGACGATCGCGCGCGAGGCTTCTTCGGGAAGCTGATGATCGAACACGTCGGGGTCGCCGGTGAACGGCGCGGGCGGCCCGTCGCGATCGATGCGAACGAGTCCGCGCGTGGTGGCGAGAACGAACGATTGCCCGTGCGGATAGACCACGTACGCGACGTCGCTTCCGAGATCGATGCGTTCGCCGTGGGCCGCGCCGTCGACGGTGCGCCACACCTGACCGGGCGCGACGATCGCGACACCGAAGCGGCGATCGACGAAGCCGACGTCGACGAGTGTGCGATCGAATGGCGCGCGCGCGGGCACGAGGCCTTCGTCGGTGCCGAGAAAGAGTCGATGCGTGGACGAGCGGACCGCAACGGTGCCGGTGCTGTCGAATCCGGCGCATTCATCGGCATTGCTGCGACCGCAGTGAAACCAGTCGGCCGGCGGTTCGCCCACGCGTTCGAGCGGGCCCGCAAAGGTCGCGCTGCGAAAGAGCGCACCGTCCGCGGTGGCGAAGAGCCACTGCTCGCCGTCGCGCGCGTGACCGACGATGGGCGCAAGGGTCGCGTCGTGCGACCACTCGGTGCGTTCGGCGCGAACATGAATGCGCAGTCCGCCGCCGAACACCGCCACGCTCCCGTCTTGTTCGTCGCCCGCGCGAAAAGGCGGACCCATCACGGGCGGGATGATCGTCGTGACCCATGTCGCCGGTCGTTCGGAAGTCGGCGGGGCGCTGGAGTGCGAAGCGGTATGCGTGGGCGCCGGCGATGCGGCGCAGGCCGGGAGCGAGAGCAGCAGCAGCGGGAACACGCGCGGGCGTCGCACCGATCGACTGTACGACGCGCGGCGATTCACGGCAGCGGCGGGACGATTTCGACGCTGCGGTCCCACGTGTGGACCATGCGCGTGCCGATGCGACAGAGCGCCGGGGTGCAGCGCACTTCGGTGCCGGTTCGCGGCGGTGGATCGCTCACGTGACGCGGGGCCTCGGGGGCGAAGAGCCTCAACGCGCGCGGCGTTCCGTCCATGCCGATGTCCTCGATGCGCAGCCACGTGACTCCGCCGTCGTGCGACTCGGCGATGTCCGCGGCCGTCTCTCCGACGGCGAGGCCGAAGCGTGCGTCCGCGAAATCCACATCGCGCGCGTAGAACCCGAGCACGTGGAGATCGAGTGTCGAGCCCGGCGCGGCGACGCCGACCAGCGAGCGTCGGCCGGTGCCGCTGCCCGCGGTCGCGAGCACGACGATGCGTCCGTCGGGCGCGAAGCCGGCGCGTGCGATTTCGGCGGCAGGATCGTCGAGGCGGATGTCGATGCCTCGGCCCATGTCGATGTCGTAGTAGCGAAGCACGTTGTTTCCGTCGCGCGGTTCGAGCACGAGCGCCGCAGCGTCGTACACGTCGAGCAGTCGCGCACGCGCCGGGTATTCCCATTCGCGCCAGTCGCGATCGCGATCGAGCGTGCATCCCACCAGCGCGGCGGTCGAACGATCGCTGCTCGGAAATTCCGCACTGGCAGGGGCGCCGGACGCGTTGGCCTGCGCATCGGGGCATGCGCGAGCGAAGGTGAGCGTGTGCCCTTCGCGACCGATCAACAGCGGGCCGCGCGCGGGCGGACCGACGCGATCGGCGCCGTCGTGATCGACGACGTACGGCGTGATCACAGAGCTGTCGTCACCCGCGCGGGTGGAAGGGCACGTGAGCACCGCGCGCGCACCCCATGGATGCATCGCGCAATCGCCACCGGCCTCGCTGCCGAGCGCGATCCGCGCGGTGGCCTCGAGCGTTCCATCCGAACCGACGTTGGCGAAGTACATCGTCGATGCGCTGCGCAATGCGACATCGCCACTATCGAGGATCACCGACGACGGAAGCAGTACGCGCGCGAGAGGGAACTGTCGCAACGCGGACTCGGCAACGCGCGTCGCTTCGTCTTCGGGCACCGCCATGGGCGCGCCTTCGGGCGACTGCGCAACGGTGGCCGGCATCGCGACGAGTGGCGCGACATCGACGCGCATCACGCGACCGTCGGCCATCAAGGCGATCAGCGCTTCGTGCGAGACGAACGCACGCACCACCGGGGCCGCCAGCGATCGCTCGAAGCGCAGGTTGTCGAGATAGTCCGCCGCGCTCGCGACCGTCCCTTCGTTGCTCACGAACCACCAGCGCGAGGCGACTCGCCCGCCACCGGCGATGACGCTTCCGAAGCCCTGGTTCGCGGTCACCGCGTCGCCGTCGCGCAGACGCACGCGTGCGCCACCAGCGACGTAGTACGCCGCGCCGCCCGGTTCGCGCGCGAGCAACCGCGGCGTGCCCGTGGGAGGAACCACGAACGTGACCGAGCGCGTGCGCACCGCGGGGGTGCGCGTGGCGATGGTCGTGTTCGAATGCGCAGCGCCGCATCCCGCGATGACGACTGCCGCCGTGATGCCGAAGCTTCGCAATGTCACCGTGCGAACCGATCCGTCGCCGCCACCAGCGCGCGCGTGGTTCCGGGTTCGAGCGCCGAATGCCCGGCGTCGGGGACGATCTGCAAGTCGGCCTCGGGCCACGCGCGATGCAGCGCCCATGCGCTCTCGAGAGGGCACACCACGTCGTAGCGGCCCTGCACGATGACCGCCGGGATGTGACGAATGCGATCGACGTTTCGTAGCAGTTGATCGTCGTGTTCGAAGAACCCGCGGTTCACGAAGTAATGTGCTTCGATGCGTGCGAAGGCGATCGCGAATCGATCGGCGCCGAATCGCGCGACGAGCGACGGATCGACCATCAGACGACTGGTACTCCCTTCCCAGATGCTCCAGGCCTTGGCGGCTTCGAGCTGCACGTTCGGGTCGTCACTGGTGAGTCGACGGTGATACGCGGCCAGCAGATCGTGGCGCTCGTTCTCGGGGATCGGCGCGAGAAAGTGCTCCCATGCGTCGGGGAAGATCGCGCTGCAGCCGCGTTGATAGAACCAGTCGATCTCTTGTTTGCGCAGCAGGAAGATTCCGCGCAGCACGAGCGCGCGCACCGACGAGGGATGCGTCTCGGCGTACGAGAGCGCGAGGGTGCTCCCCCACGAGCCGCCGAACACCACCCACTTCTCGATGCCGAGATGCGTGCGCAGCGCTTCGATGTCCTTCACCAGATCCCACGTGGTGTTGTCGACGAGCGATGCGTGCGGCGTGCTCTTGCCACAACCGCGCTGATCGAAGAGCACGATGCGATAGCGCTCCGGATCGAAGAAGCGCCGGTACTTCGCCTCGGTGCCACCGCCGGGGCCGCCGTGCAGGAACACCACCGGGATGCCCGCCGGATTGCCGGATTCCTCGAAGTAGAGTTCGTGCAGGTCGGACACGCGCAGACGTCCGTTCGCGCGCGATTCGATCTCGGGATAGAGGCCGTCCGGGCCAGGGGTTGCCATCGTTGCTCCGTGAATTCCGTCGGTAGGTCGGTGCTCGAACTCAGTCTTGATAGTGCAGTGCGAGTTCGCATGCATCCGCGCCGCGCGTTCGGCATGCCGTTTCCTCGGCCGACGAGACGGTGCCGCCCGAGAGTTCGATCGAACCGGCGGCCCACCCCAGCACGCTGAGGCAGTGCGCGCGGTGCGGCCGGTCGAACTGCTCGATCGCGATGCGAATGTGACCGTGGCCTTCTTCCGATGCGCGGATGCGTCCCGAATCGTAATGAACGCTCCACACGTGCGCGGCCTTCCGGAAGATGTAGAGCGGCGTGCCGAATCGGTAGAACAAGCGATAGATCGTCGGGAGGTTCACGCGCGCGCCGAAGCGACCCATCTCGATGCAGAGCTGCAGGTCGCCGGCGCCGAAGAGCTTGTCGGTCACGGTGTTGATGTCGACGAAAGTGTCGAACGCGATCCACTCGTGCGGGAGGATCCGTTTCTCGAGACGCGCACGCGATACGATCGGGAGTGCGTCGAGGACGCGTCGCAACCCGGCCTCGCCGTAGCGCTCCTGGACGAACCGCACGCGCGACGTGATCGCGCTTCCCTTCACGTGCG
>CBIHQZ010000566.1:0-5234 GCA_966212315.1 uncultured Myxococcales bacterium | reverse complement strand
TCGCGCGCGATCTGCGAACGGACCTCACTGCGTGTCCCGGAACGCTCGGCGTCACGGTCAACGTCGTGAACATCGGCGCGTCGGGTGTGCCTGCGGGCGCGCCGGTGTCGTTCTATGCGGTCGCTGCCGATGGAACGCGCACGCTGATCAGCTCGGTGCGCACCACGCGCGTGCTGCTCGCGGGCGCGAGCGAGACCATCCACGTGGAGTGGAACCCGGTGCCCGCGAATGCGCAGGCGGTGCCGATGACGATCGAGGTCCGCGTCGACGACGATGGCACCGGTCAAGGGATCGCAAACGAGTGCGTCGAAGACAACAACGTCACGACGCGCATGATCGTGTGCGATTCGATCGGCTAGTCGCGCACTGTGGCGTGTGACGCGCGCTCAGGGAAGCAGCGTCACGCGCGGCACGACGCACAAGGCCGCGATGCCGTGTACCGACGTCGTGTCTTCGTAGAAGTTCGCGCCGATCATCACTTCGTTGGGCGCGCAAATCGTCGAGTTGCCGGAGTTGAACGGCACCGTCACGCCGCCGCTGTTCGTGGCCACCGTCCACATGCCGATGGATCCGTTGATTGCGTGGTCGGTGCACGTGATCGCCGCCGATCCGAGCCCCGTTCCCGGGCTGCTGGCCAACAATCCGCGCCCGACGTAGCCCGTGGGACAGACGCCGTGCGTGTACGTACCCACGGCGGTCCCGGCGACGGGCGTGACTTGATACGACGGCGCCATCGCGTCGAGCGCGAAGCTGTACGGATCGCCGGTGTGCGTTGCGACCGGACGCTCGCAGTGAACGCCGATGCCGTCGAGATGACCTGTCGACGTGTGAAAGCTCACCTCGCTGACCACCTGCCCGGCCGGGCATCGCTGCATGGTCAGCGACCCCGAGGTGCTGCCGATCGCGGTGGCGAGTCGGGACGTACCCCCGACGTCGATCGTCGCGGGGCAGCCGGAGTCGATGCGACCGTCGCAGTCGTCGTCGCGGCCATTGCATACCTCGAGGCCACTCGGGTGAACCTCGGGTCGCGCGTCGTTGCAGTCGGTTCGTGTCGAGACCGCAGGATGCCCCATGCACAGCGGTGCAATACCCGGCGCGCAGGCGGTGACGCCCGTGCTGCTCATGTCGCCGTAACCGTCGCCGTCGCAGTCCGGGTAGTAGAGGGCGCCCGGGAGGTCCTCGTCGACGGCTCCGTCGCAGTTGTCGTCGAGCCCGTTGCACACTTCCGATGCGCCGAGGTGCACGCTCGAGTTCGTGTCGTCGCAATCGGTGTGGCTCGCGGACGCCTCGTGCCCGTTGCATCGCGGGGCGCCGTTGCGGCCGCACGCCATCGAGGCGGTGGCCGCTGCGTCGCCGTCGCCATCGCCATCGCAATCCGCGTAGAACGGCGCCGGCGCCAGGCCCTCGTCGATTCCGGCGACGCAGTTGTCGTCGATGCCGTTGCACAGCTCGACCTGCGTCGGATGGATGCTCGCGGGCGCGACCGTCGTCATGAAGTCGCCTGGCATTCCCATCACCGGGGTCGTATCCGCGCAGTCGTTCCCGCAGAAAGGCTGGCCGCCCACGCGATCGTTGCAGCACGCCCTGTCGACATACGTGTCGTGATCGAGATCGCCATCGAGCGTGACGGGATTCGCGATGGTGTTCGGATCGCAGTCCTCGTCGTGGGTCGGATCGACGCGCATGCCGGTCGCACTGTCGATCGCGCAGACCTCGGTGTTGCCCGGGTAGCGATTGGCATCCGCATCGTCGCAGTCGTCGCCACCGCAGGCGGTGGAGCGGTGGCCATCGCCGTCGACGTCGGGATTGCTTCCGCATGTCTCGTCGCAGCGACGCGTTGCCTCGTTGCACGTCTGGCCCGAGAGGCACGGGGTCGCGGGGCTCGGTCGAACACAGCCGCGCGCATCCGCGCCTGCGAGGCCGGGATTGCAGCGTTCCGCGCCGTTGCAGAACACGTTGTCGTTGCAGTCCTGATCGGTCGCGCACGGGGTGACCGCGTCGATCGCGTCGGATGCATCGCGGGCGCCGTCGGCGCCACCATCGGACGGGGCGGGAGCGCTACAGGCCACGAGAGAAAAGAGACCGGCGGCCAGGACGAAGATCGTTCGTGAAGGATGCATCGGCGGACACGGTGCACCGACCCCCGGTGCGCTGTCGAGCCATCTACGTGCCGCGCGAACGGTCCGCGCGCTTCGCGCTATTCGCGCTCGCCGCCGGTGGGCGGAAACGCGGCGAGGAGCTTTTTGACCACGCGTTCGAAGTCTTCGACATCGCGGTCGCCGAGCGTCTGCGAGATCTTCTTCCCCAGCTCGGCCCGCAACGATTCGACCCGCTTCTGCGCGCGGCGTCCGGCCGCCGTGAGTTCGACCACGTACTCGCGTCGATCCGCTTCGCTCCGTTCGCGCCGCACTATCTCGCGTTCGATCAGCGTCTGGAGAACCCGTCCCGTCAGCCCCGGGTCGGTTCCGGTCGCCCGGGCGAGATCGGCCTGCGAGATCGGCCCGTACGAACCGATGTGCCGGAGAAACTTCGCCTGCGTGCTTCCCATGTCCGCCTGCGCGTAGGTCTGCGTGGCGAGTGCTGTGAAGCAGCGCTTGAGCGCGCCGTACATGTCGATGAACTCGGTGGGATCGCGTCGGCGAGGCACCTGTTCGAGGTACCGGATCGACGGGCCGCGCGCAACCGGGGCGATACGACGGGGACGCATCGTAGACATGTTTACGATATCGGTGGACGGGTCCACGAATGCAAGCCCGCGACGCCTCGCCCTTGACCAATCGTAGACCCATGCACCATATCGCTGGACAGGTCTACGAATGGACGAAGCCCGCGTTCCAACCCATGCCGCAGCAAGCGCGCTCACCGCGTCGTCGGGCACATTCCGCTCGTTGCAGAGCTTCAACTACCGGACCTGGGCGGTGGGCGCGATCATCTCGAACGTCGGCACGTGGATGCAGCGTACAGCGCAGGACTGGATCGTCCTCACGCAGCTGAGCAGGCACAACGCCACCGCAGTCGGCATCGTCATGGCGCTCCAGTTCGGACCGCAATTGCTTCTCCTGCCGCTCACGGGCCTCGCGGCGGACCGACTCGACCGTCGCAAGTTGCTGATGGCGACGCAGGCCGCGATGGGCGTCCTCGCACTCGGTCTGGGCGTCCTCACGATCACCGGGCTCGTGCGGCTCTGGCATGTGTACGTGTTCGCGTTCCTGCTCGGCTGCGTCACGGCCTTCGACGCGCCCTCCCGACAGACGTTCGTGTCGGACCTCGTACCCGGCCGCGACCTCTCGAACGCTGTGGCTCTCAATTCGGCATCGTTCAACGCGGCGCGCATGCTCGGACCCGCGATCGCCGGCGTGCTCATCGCGGCCGTGGGCTCGGGCTGGGTGTTCGTGCTCAACGCGGTTTCGTTCGTCGCAGTGCTCGTCTCGCTCGGCATGCTGCGGGTCGCCGAACTGCACGACCGCGACCGCCGCAGCGCCTCTCGCGGAAGCCTGGTCGACGGGTTCCGTTACGTATGGAAGCGCCCCGATCTCGCCGCGGTGTTGACGATGTTCTTTCTCATCGGGACGTTCGGACTGAACTTTCCGATCTTCATCTCGACCATGTCCGTGACCGTGTTTCACGGCGGGCCGAGTCGCTACGGCTTGCTCACGTCGGCAATGGCGGTCGGTTCGGTCACCGGCGCACTGCTCTCCGCGCGACGCGCGCGTCCGCGCATCACGGTGCTCATCGGGGGCGCCGGGGTGTTCGGCGTGGGGCTCGTGCTTGCGGCGATCTCACCGTCGTACGCGCTGTTCGGCGTCGCGCTGTCACTCGTCGGGCTCGCGGCGCAGACCTTCACCACGACCGCGAACGGTGCGGTGCAACTGTCGACCGAGCCCGCAATGCGCGGACGAGTCATCGCGATCATGCTCGCGATCGCGCTCGGTGGAACGCCGATTGGCGCGCCGATCGTGGGATGGGTTGTCGACACATTCGGCCCGCGCTGGGCGCTCGGTGTAGGCGCAGCCTCTGGTGTGTGCGCCGCGCTCGTAGGCATCACGTATCTCGCGCGGCATCGGCACCTGCGCGTCGTGCAGGGCACACGTGGATGGCGATTCATTCTCGACGAAGACGATCGCGAAGTCGGTGCAGCAGTGTGAGCCGCACCGAAGGGCGCGCGATTCAGCCAACGCTCAGGGAAGCGTCACCGTCGTGGGAACGAGACGGTTGATCGTCGAGCCGTCACCGAGTTGGCCACTGGCGTTTGCGCCCCAGCACACGATCGCGCCGCTCGCGCGCCGAGCGCACATGTGAGTCGCGCCCGACGCGATGTCGACTGCATCGGTCAGTCCCGTCACTGCGACGGGATGCGTTGCCGAACTCGTGGTGCCGTTTCCGAGCTGACCGTACTGGTTGTCGCACCAGCACACGACTTCGCCCACTCGCCGCCGCACGCACGTGTGTCCGTACCCCGCCGCGACTTGTGCTGCGTCCGTAATGCCCGAGACCGATCCCGGCGTCGAACGCATCACGCCGGAGCCTGTCTGCCCGTTTCCGAGTTGTCCGAAGTGACCATCGCCCCAGCACGACACCGTTCCCGTTCCGACGACTGCGCATGCGTGCGCTGCACCCGTGTCGACTTGCACCGGATTCGTCGCCGTCACCGTCGCGGGGATGAGCACGGTGCTCGACGAACTCCCCGTGCCGATCTGGCCGTACGAGTTCGAGCCCCAGCAGCGGAGCGTGCGCGTCGTCGTTCCCGAGATGGCGCACGTGAACGAGGGGCCGTTCGCGACCTGCGAAGCCGTCGTGAATCCGCGCGGCGTAACGGGTGTGCGGCGATCCGTGGTCGTACCGTCGCCCAGTTGTCCGGCGCCGTTGCCGCCCCAGCACGAGAACCCGCGCGAGCGGATCGCGCAGATGTGCGCGTACGTCGAGAACACCGGGCTGCCGCCGAGTGATCGATAGCCCGAGCCACCGCCGATGGCGATCCGCGAAGCGTCGGTGATGTCGCGGTTGGACACCGGGCGTGTGCTGAAGGAATCCGTGAAGCCGGTGCCGAGTTGCTGGCTGCCGTTGTCACCCCAGCACGAGAGCGAAGTGCCGACGCGCGCGCAGGTGTTGAGGTAACCCGCGGCGATCGTCGTGGCCGATGCGAGCGACACGCGAACGGGGGAGAGCGCGTTGTTGCGCGATCCGTTGCCGACCTGCCCGTAGCTGTTGCCGCCCCAGCAGTAGACGCTTCCGTC
>CBIHQZ010000565.1:0-5237 GCA_966212315.1 uncultured Myxococcales bacterium | reverse complement strand
GTTCCTACGTTCCTACGGGAGAGGCAGTCGCGCCAGCGACGGGTGAGGGTCCGCCCCGTGAGCTTCTCCCCTCGCCATGCGACCATCCGTCCCATGCGCACTCGTGATGCCTTCGGATCCGTGATGCTCGCACTCTCCCTCGCACCGCTCGCCGGATGCCCTTCGCCGCCGACGGGAAACGACGGCAGCACCGACGTCACCACCGGCGCCGACTCGCACATGATGTCGAACCTCGATGTCGCCGGCACCGATGCGACCGCGGGCTCGGACGTCACGACCGGGATCGATGCGATCACCGCCACCGACGCCGCAACCACCACGCCGCGCAATCTCTTCCCCGCGACGCAGTTCTTCTACCGCGACGTTTCCGGCATGAACCCGGCACCCGAGTCCGACGCGATCATCGCGCGACTCGCAGCGAACGGCGGATGGGGGAACAGCAATCGCTTCCAGATCGACTTCAGCTTCGTGGTGCTCACCGCCGATCGATCGACGCCGACGCTGATGGCATCGTCGATCGACGATCCCACCGACAGCGACAATGTCCCCTATCCCTTCCCGGTGGGCGGCGCGCTGGAAGGCGAGACCGGTTACCAATGCACCACCGGCGGCGATTGCCATCTGCTGGTGATCGAGCAGGACACGCGCCAATTGTTCGAGGGCTACGCCATCGATCGCAACGGCAGCAGCTTCACGATGGGGAGCGGCGCGCGGTGGAATCTCGATCGTGACTACGGTCCGACCGGTCGCGGCGCGGGATGCACGAGCGCAGATGCCGCTGGTTTTCCGATCACGCCCGGGCTCATCGGCATCGACGAAGTCGCCGCCGGCGAGATCCGCCATGCGTTGCGATTCATTCTTCCGAACGACCGCATGCGTCGCCACGCGTACGTCGCGCCTGCCACGCACTATGGCGCGCCGTCGAACCGCAACCCCGACTCGATTCCGTACGGAACGCGACTACGCCTGCGCGCGGGCTTCGACGAGACGCGGGTGACGACAGCCGGTGGTCGCGCGGTGATCCGCGCGCTCAAGCGCTACGGGATGCTGCTCTCGGATGGCGGCAACATCGCACTCACCGGCGAGAGCGATCAGTTCAGTGCGCTGCGCTGGAGTTTCAACGGTGGAACGGTGCCGCTCGAACCGCGTGATCTCTCGATGCTGCAAGTGAACGACTTCGAGGTCGTCGACTTCGGCACCGTCGTGCAGCCCTACCCGATCGACAATCCGACCAACGAATGGCCCGACTGCGTGCGCAATCCGTAGCGCGCCCGATCGACGCTCACATCGTCATGCTGGACACGCTGCGCGACGCCTGATCGTGCGTGTGGGCCGCGATGCAATCACCGGTCGCACCGGCCGCGCGGCACGCGGCTTCGGTCGCCTGATGACACGCTTCGTCGGCTGAAACGGTCGACGTCCCCTGCCCGCGCGAGTCATCGCCGGCGACGGGCTCGAGCGTAATGGTGCTGGTGTACGAGGTCGGTCCGCCGGCGGACATCGACGCGTTCACGATCTGCGGCGTGAAGTGCGCGGTGTCCCGACACGACGCGCGATGCGCTTCCGGCAGCGCTGCGCAGGCTACCGTCCACGCCTGCTCGGTCGCGGCGGCTTGATCCGTCGCGTTGCCGACACCGCGCACGCTCAGTTCGGGGGCCGGGTGCGGATGGAGCGCGATGCGGCACACGTGCGTGGTGACCCGCGGACGTGGCGGCGGCGGGGGCGCGTCTTTGTGGCAGGCCGAGAGCGCGAGAAGAGACGCAACGACGATCGAGGTGCTTCGCATGCGCGCGACGCTACGCGGTCTCGACGGTGCGTGCGAGGGGGGCTACTCGTGTCGGAGCGCGACGATCGGATCGAGGTGCGCGGCGCGTCGTGCCGGGAAGAATCCGAACACGATGCCGATCGCGCTCGCGACGATGACGGCCACCGCGGCGCTGTCGGGTTGAATCGCGGTGCGCCAGCCGGTGGTGTGTCCGAGCAGATAACTCGCGCCGACACCGATGCCGAGCCCCGCGAGTCCGCCGAGCGCGGCGAGCACGACAGCTTCCACGAGGAACTGCGAGAGGATGTCCGCGCCGCGCGCACCGATGGCGAGGCGCGTGCCGATCTCGCGCGTTCGTTCGGTAACCGACA
The DNA here is from genome assembly GCA_966212315.1 of uncultured Myxococcales bacterium. GTDB lineage: Bacteria > Myxococcota_A > Polyangia > Polyangiales > CBIHQZ01. The sequence continues at coordinate 3,101 of CBIHQZ010000565.1, read as the reverse complement.
CCAGCATGATGTTCATGACGCCGATGCCACCGATGAGCAGCGAGATCGAAGCCACCACGAGGAGCAGCATCGTCATGGTGTTGCGCTGCGCGTCGACCGATGCCGCGAGGTCCTGCATGTTGCGAACGGTGAAGTCGTCTTCCGCACCCTCGGCGATGCGATGGCGCTGGCGGAGCAGCTCGGTGATCGCGTCCTGCGCGCGGTAGATCAACTGCGGATCGCGTGCAGCGACGGTGATGGTGCTGACTGCGTTGCCGACCTGCCGGCCGATCTGCGCGCGGTACGTGCTGAGCGGAACGATGATGACGTCGTCCTGATCCTGCCCGCCGCCCGATTGCCCCTTCGCGGTGAGCACGGCGGTGACCGTGCACGGGAGTGCGCCGACACGGATCGACCGGCCGACCGCGTCGCCGTCGTCGAAGAGCGTGGCCCGTACCGTCTGCCCGATGACACAGCTGCGCGTGGCACTGCGAACATCGCCGGTGTCGAAGAGCGTTCCCGACGCCGCACTCCATGCGCGTGCCACGAAGTAGTCGGGGGTGGTGCCGATCACGCGCGTCGAGGCGTTGCGTCCTTCGGCGACGACTTGCGCATTGGTCTGCAGCATCGGCGCGACCGCGGAGACCGCGTAGACCTCGTTGGTGATCGCACGCGCGTCGTCTTCGGTGAGACGCGTCGAGCTGCCCTGCGCGCCGCGCACACCGCCTGCCGCAGTCGCGCCCGGATAGACGATCAACACGTTGGTGCCGAGCGTCGCGAGTTGCGCTTCCATCTGCTGCTTCGCACCGGCGCCGAGCGCGCTCATCGTGACGACCGCGGCAACGCCGATGAGAATGCCGAGCACGGTGAGCCCGCCGCGAAGCTTGTTGCGTGAGAGCGCGCGCAACGCGAGTCGCACCGCCATGAACCACGCGAACATCGACGAACCGCCGGACGCATCGGGTGCAACGAGTGGTGCCATCGGGCGCGCGGCGGCAGGCCGTCGTTCGTCGCTCACGCGGTCGGACTCGACGACTCCGTCGCGCACGGTGATGACGCGATCGGCCTTCGCAGCGACTTCGGGATCGTGGGTGACCATCACGATCGTGAGCCCTCGCTCGCGATTGAGGGTCTGCAACAGCGTGAGGATCTCTTCGGTGGTGCGCGAGTCGAGATTGCCCGTCGGTTCGTCGGCGAGGAGCAATTGCGGTTCGGTCACGAGCGCGCGCGCGATCGCCACGCGCTGTTGCTGGCCGCCCGAGAGCTGGGTCACCGTGTTGTCGAGCTTGTTCCCGATTCCCACGCGCGTGAGTGCTTCGACTGCGCGCCGGCGACGCTCGGTGCCGGGAACGCCGCGGTAGATCATCGGCATCTCCACGTTCTCGAGAGCACTCGTGCGCGCGAGGAGATTGAAGCCCTGGAAGATGAACCCGAGCATCTGCCCGCGCACGAACGCGCGTCCTTCGGTGTCGAGCGCGCCGACCTCGTGACCCGCGAGGCGATACTCGCCGCGCGTCGGTCGATCGAGGCAGCCGATCACGTTCATCAACGTGCTCTTGCCCGAACCCGACGGTCCGATGATGGCGACGAACTCGCCGCGATTCACGCGCAGCGACACGCCACGCAGCGCGAGAAAGGTCGTGTCGCCGGCCTGGTATTCCTTCTCGACGTTGTCGATCTCGATGACCGGCGTTTCGGCCGCGACTTCGTCCGCGCGTGCGGTGTTCACACGCTCGCCGCTGTGGCTCGTCATGGCGACCTCACATTCCTCGCCGGCCGCCGCCTGCGCGACTGCCACCGCCACCCATCGGATTCGACGGACCCGCATTGCGGCTCGCCGCGGCTGCACCCGAAGCCGAGCCCGCTGCATCGGTCTGCTCGACGATCACCTGCGTGCCTTCGGTGAGCCCTTCGCCGGTCACTTCGGTGAACGCGCCGTCGGTGATGCCGAGATGCACACGCACCATGGCGGGCTCGCCGTTTCGCAGCACGAAGATGCGTCCCATCGTCGGGTCGCTGTTGCGCGCGCTGGCACCACCGCCACCACCCGCACGACGGCCTGCTCCGCCACCTCCGCCACCCGCGCCCTGGCCGGTGGTCGCCGGACGGAATCGCAGCGCGGCATTCGGCACGCGCAGCACCGCATCGTGTTCGGCCGTCGCGATGTGCACCGTCGCCGTCATTCCGGGACGCAGTTTCCCTTCGGGATTGTCCACGTCGATGACTGCCGGATACGTCACGACGCCCGACGTCGTCGTCGCGTTGTAGCGAACCTCGCGCACCTGGCCGCGGAAGACTTCGCCGCGCCACGCATCGACTCGCACCTCGGCGTTTCCACCCGCGTGCAACTGACCGATGAAGCTCTCCTGCACGTCGGCGAGCACGCGCATGCGCGACATGTCGTTCGCGATCACGAACAGCGTCGGTGCCTGCAGACTCGCGGCCACGGTCTGGCCCGGATCGACCGAGCGCGTGATCACGGTGCCGTCGATGGGCGAACGAATCTGCGCGTACTCGAGATTCGCTTGCGCCGAAGCGAGTTGCGCACGGGCCTGCGCGAGAGTGCCACTCGATGCGGCAATCGCACCGCGCGACGAATCGCGCGCCCCGCGTGCCGTCTCGACGTCGACCACCGCGTTCAGATTGCGTTCGCGAAGTGAAACCGCGCGCGTGTACGCCGACTCGTTGGTCGCCATGTCCGCCCGCGCCCGCGTGAGATTTCCCTCGGCCGCGAGCAGTGAACCCCGCGCCTGTTCGAGCTGCGCACGCATGGGCGTCGTGTCGAGTTCCGCGAGCAGATCGCCGCGATGGACCACGCTGTTGAAGTCGACGAGCACTCGCGCGACGCGTCCGCTGGCCTGACTGCTCACCTGCACTTGCGTCACGGGCTGCACGGAGCCGGTGGTCTCGATCGACTCGGAGACGTCGCCGCGCGAGATGGTCGCCGTGATGAATCGCGCCGGCGCGACCGCATGCTGACGCCGGTACGCGTACACGCCGCCCGCTGCGAGAGCGACCGCGAGCAGAAGCAGCAGGATCCATCCCGAACGGCGGCGTTTCCCGAGCTGCGCGAAGGGATTCGGCTGCTGCGCGGGGGTGCCGGTGGTGGGGGGGTTCAGATC